>DLZA01000001.1:1534-3074 GCA_003447515.1 Paracoccaceae bacterium | reverse complement strand
TGGAAGTACTTCAAATATGCGCTGAATGGTTCTGCAAATACCACTCCGCAATCTCTTCTCGTGTCGTCCACCAGATGTCATCGTACTGCCGTGCATAGTCTAGAAACATTGTAAGTGCACGCATTCGAAATGGTTGACCGATTACATGTGGGTGTAACCCAATGTTCATATGTCGCCCGCTAGTAGCGCTTTCTTTGTAAAGCCAGTCGAATTGTTCACGAAATACGTTAAAGCCGCCCTCCACATCTTGGCCTTGGCGCATGAATACAGTGAAGTCGTTCACCTCTGAAGTATACGGCACTGAGACCATAGGCGCGCCAGTGCGGGTTTGGACCAAATAGGGCTGGTCGTCATTCAAAAGATCACAGGTAAAAATTAGACCTTCTTCAGCTATTAAATCAACCGTGTTTGGAGTACATCGGAGAGAACAAGACAGCCAGCCCTTGGCATCTTTGCCCACAGCTTCGCGGTAGGTATCGAGTGTGCGTTTTATCACGTCTCGCTCGGCTTCCATGTCGTCTTGAAAGTCAGTTAGTAGTTCTGTTTGCTCCCAATTATGCGCGACAATCTCGTAGCCTTGGGCAACTGCATGATCAACGACTTCACGCCGTTCCAGAGCCATCTTCGCATTAATTGTGCAGGAGGTAGGTACATCAGCTGCCTCGAACGCATCAAACATGCGCCAGACACCAACCCGCTGGCCGTATTCTCGCCATGTCCAATTAGGATTGTCATAAATGCGTCCTGCTAACGTGCCACCGACAATACCTGGCCCTCCGGGATAGATAACGCGATCGGTATCCTTGACTGGATCCCAATATTCAAAGTTTGTAGTGATGATCACGGCCATACGTTTGCCATTAGGCCATTTTAATGGTTTGCGCTGCGGAAGGGGGACGTAATCATAATGCATCAGGTTTTCCTATTCTATTGGGCGGTAGCTTTGGTTGGGTCTGCCCAACGGGCGTCAAAATCCCAAATGTCTTCGAAACCTAAAGTTCGACAGAAATCATCAAAATCGTGCAGTGGCTGTTTGGTTACATCGCCACTTTCCAGTAATTCGGTATATCCGCGTCGTAATGCTTCGCCTGCGGACAAGAAGCCAAGACCGGGATGTATGGCAAGGTTATAACCCAACTGTTTCAGCTGTTCGGCCGGGAGGACGGGTGTGCGCCCGCCAGTTACCATATTAGCGACTAATGGTTTGTTGATTTGGGCCGCAATGGTGTTTAGCTCTTCGACACTTTCGGGGCTTTCAACAAAGATCAGATCTGCCCCGGCTTTAGCATAGGCATTGGCACGATGCGTAGCTTCGTCTAAGCCTAGAGACGTGCGGCTATCTGTCCGGGCTATGATAAGAAAATCCTCAGATTGACGCGCTTCGAGCGCAACCTTAATTTTGCTAACCATGTCTTGGGTAGCGATGACACGGCGGCCTTTTGTATGACCACATTTCTTGGGAAACTCCTGATCTTCCAGTTGTATTGCCGTCACTCCAACAGCTTCATACCCTTGTACGGTATGGCGTACATTCAACAAC
>DLZA01000001.1:0-1244 GCA_003447515.1 Paracoccaceae bacterium | reverse complement strand
AGCTTCATACCCTTGAATGGTATGGCGTACATTCAACAACCCGCCGTATCCGGTATCTCCATCTGCGATTATCGGTGTCTTGGTGCCTTGTGCAATCTGGGCCACTCTCGACAGCATATCGGCATAACTTGTTAACCCCGCATCTGGCAGGCCCATGTGCGAGGCGGCGATGCCGTATCCGGTAATGTACAGAGCTTGAAAACCCATTTGATCTGCGATTAATGCTGAAATCATGTCATAAACACCAGGTGCTAAAACAAAGCCGCCACTTTCAAAAGTCTGTCGGAGTGTAGGATCTGGCATGGGTCACCCTAGGAAGGAGAAAACTGGATCCTAGAACTTTTAGCTGGAGAAAGCAGGCGCAGCAATAAAAAAGTTGTCCGGACAAGTATTGACTTGGGGATGACTTCAGCCTCACATAAGAAAGAAAACAAAAAGGGGATGATGATGCTAAAAGATGCACTAGGGTGGCGCCGTAAATACGCCGTCGTTGCACCCTCCACTAATACCATTGTTCAACCCGATATGGATGATCTGCGCGTCAAAGGTGTGACCAACCATTATGGCCGAATTTATGTACCCAACATGAAGGTTACAGACGACGAGAGCTTTGTCGCGTTGGTTGAGGCAATTGGATCTACTTTGTACGAATGTGTAGATCGTTGCATGACATGCGAGCCGGATTATTTAATTATGGGTATGTCTGCATTGATGTTCTGGGATGGTCGCGACGCGTCAGAGAAGCGGATGTTGGACTTGTCGGATCATTGTGGCGTTGGTGTCTCGGCCGGGTCGTTTGCCTGCGAGGCAGCGCTCAATTTGTTTGGGGCCAAACGGATTGCCGTAGTTTCTCCCTACTTTCCGATTTCGGACAAAAATGTGACCCGTTTCTTTCAAGATTGTGGATTCGACGTTGCCAAGTTTCGTGGGCTGAAATGCTCTAGCCCAGTAGCGATTGCACAGGTGCAGCCTGAAACTTTGCGCGAGGTCGTTCTGGAAATGGATGACGACAGTATCGATGCTTTTGTGCAAGTTGGTACAAATCTTTCGATGATAAAATTGTGCAACGATATGGCGCTAGAGCTTGGAAAGCCTATGGTGCCAATCAATGCGGCGACGTATTGGCATGCTCTAAGAGCAAACAACATTATGGATCAATTTACTAATCATGGTCCGTTATTTGAGCATTATTAATATAATTGTAATTACAACTAGTGATATTTTCTGACCTAAATTTTTTGTGG
>DLZA01000172.1 GCA_003447515.1 Paracoccaceae bacterium | reverse complement strand
ATCAGCACATACCCGTTGGTCGTTCATAAAGGCACACCTGAGGCAATTCGTGGTGCACGTACCTACCTTGGGATCCTGCTTGGAACTTCGATTGCCTTGCAATTGACCGCTGTCGTTTGGACATACGCTGTTGCGAACACGCTTGACTTCGAGCCTGGCGGGATTCTCCGCGATAGCGCATTGCCCCTTGCTTTGGTTCCAATACTTCTTGCACTCTACGCCTTTGGTATTGGTAAAGCTGCCCTAATGCCTTTCCACCGTTGGCTCCCGGCCGCAATGGTTGCACCTACACCTGTATCTGCACTCTTGCATGCTGTGGCAGTTGTTAAAGCTGGCGTATTTACAATGCTAAAGGTTGGAATATATATCTTTGGAATTGATTTCCTCGCCGAAACAGGGGCTTCTGAATGGCTTATGTGGGTTGCCGCCTACACCATTGTCGCATCCTCTGTGATTGCGATGCAGCAGGACAATCTGAAGCGACGCCTTGCTTATTCTACAGTTTCCCAACTGAGCTACATTACGCTTGGCATGGCGCTCGCCACTCAGATGGGCGTACTAGGTGGTGGGTTACAGATTGCCACGCACGCAATGGGTAAAATCACTTTATTCATGTGCGCGGGAGCAATCTACGTCGCAACCCACAAAACAGAAATTAGCCAAATGACAGGTTTGGGCCGTACCATGCCCATCACTTTCGCTGCCTTTGGTATTGCTGCACTCAGCATCATAGGGCTACCACCGCTCGGGGGCTCATGGTCGAAATGGTACCTTATGGTTGGGGCAGCAGATGCGCAGCATCAAATTATGATTGCTGTCCTGATGATTTCGTCGCTTCTGAACGTTGCCTACCTCATGCCTATCGTCGGGCGTGGCTTCTATCGAGACGATGAGGTAAATCCTTACAATGGGGTGCGCGAAGCTCCCACTTTCTGCTGGCTTCCGCCCGCAGCTACAGCATTTGGCTGTCTCGTCCTATTCTTCTTTGCAGGCCAGATTATTGACTTCCTGATGCCCATCACAGGAGCTGCACCATGACTAACACGCCAAACCCGACTGAAACTCAAGAGATTTATGCGAGACGTTTAGAGAAGGATGGTGAGCGTGAATACGCCATTCGCAAAGCCCTTAAAGAACATTATGACCTACCCATTATGGAGATCATCGCCATTTGTGCAGAACTGCCAGCGGCCCGTGAACGCGAAATTACAGAGCTTCGCAAACGTTTTCCTGATCTCAACGAAAACCGCTTCGCGTGGAAAATTTCTAAAACCCTGACCATTACTAAAGAGAACGCGCTCAAATGGTCCCAAATCATCCTCGCGGTCGAAGGGCAGGCCTGATATGGCACATCACTCAGACCCAAAAATGAATTCCTTAGCGCGGTTCTACCACCTAACTTCCCGTAAGCGTGCAATGACAGTTATGCTTGGTGGCCTAACATTGTCCTGCGCATTTGTGTTTGGCTACGATGGTTTTTACCAGAAACACGAAAAGGTCGAGATAGCAAATATTTTTGGTTTCTACGCCTATTACGGCTTCGCTGGTTTTACCTTCATAATCTTTGCGGCTCTGTTCCTACGCAAAATCATTAAACGCCGTGAAGACTTTTATGGTGACCAAGACGTAAACGCCGAGGAACCACCGGAACATATGCTGGAAAGGAAAGACCTATGATGGGTTTCGACCAAATCCCAGCTGCATTTTATTTCTTTCTTGCCGCAATCGCCGTTCCATTTATACCTGCAGGCAGACTACGCGGCCTGCTGACGCTCGCGATCCCTGTTCTGGTCGCCTACAATATCTGGCAGATGGGCTTTGGAACCTTCGCCACTGTGTCCTTCATGGGCTTCGATCTAGAACTCATGCGCGTCGACAGCCTTAGTCGTGTCTTCACTCTTATCTTCTGCCTCGCCGCTTTTTTAGGCAACCTCTATGCTTGGCACCTCAAAGACACGACGCAACAAGTCGCAGCGCTTTTGTATGCAGGCTCTGCAATTGGGGCAGCACTAGCAGGTGACCTAATTACGCTGTTCTTTTACTGGGAGGGTACGGCTATTGCATCCGTTTTCCTGATCTGGGCACGTGGCAGCCAAGGGGCCTACAATACCGGTATGCGTTATTTGCTGATCCAGATTGGCTCTGGCGTGATCCTTATCGCTGGCGTTGCGCTATACTTCCATGAGACAGGTTCAATCACCTTTGAAAATATGAAGCTTAGCAGCCTGGGCACATGGCTCATTTTTCTTTCCTTTGGCATCAAGGCAGCCTTCCCACTACTGCATAACTGGCTCCAAGACAGCTATCCCGCTGCCACAGTAACTGGCACAGTGATCCTCTCAGCTTTTACCACGAAGCTTGCAATCTACGCGCTTGCGCGTGGCTTTGCAGGCACGGAAATACTGATATATATCGGTGCGGTAATGACCTTTTTTCCGATATTCTTTGCAGAAATCGAAAACGATCTCCGAAAAGTTCTCGCTTATTCCCTAAACAACCAGTTAGGCTTTATGGTAGTGGGCGTTGGCATCGGTACTGAAATGGCACTGAATGGAACTGCCGCCCACGCCTTTGTCCACATCCTATACAAAGCGCTCCTATTCATGACCGTTGGCGCGGTCCTGTTTCGTACTGGTACCTCTAAAGCCTCTGAGCTTGGCGGCCTCTATCGCACCATGCCACTTACCGCTACCTTTTGTTTGATAGGTGCGGCTAGCATTTCCGCATTTCCGCTCTTTTCAGGTTTCATTGCAAAGTCTCTGATTTTGTCGGAGGCTGCGTACAAACACTATGATTACATCTGGCTCGTCCTCGTCTTTGCCTCGGCAGGTGTGCTAAGCCATTCCGGTATTAAGATCCCCTTCTTCACCTTCTTCGCCCATGACAGTGGCAAACGCCCTGCCGAGGCTCCGGCTCACATGCTTCTCGCCATGGGTATAACTGCAGTCTTGTGCATTTTCATCGGAGTTGTTCCGAGTACGCTCTACAGCATCCTGCCGTACGCTGTGGATTATGTGCCCTACACAACCGCTCATGTCATTGGCCAACTGCAACTCCTTTTGTTTGCGCTCCTCGCGTTTGGCATCCTTTACCGCATTGGTATGCATCCACCCGAGATCCGCGCCACCAATCTAGATACAGACTGGCTCTACCGAAGAATGGCTCCGTCCGTGGTTTTGACATGTGCTCGTGGAATAGCTGTTGTTTGGGCTTATGCTACATCATCGATCCTGATGAAACTCCAGAAACTCATTCAAGCTCTCTACCGAACCCACGGCCCCGAAGGTCGCATGGCCCGGGTATGGCTCACTGGTAGCATGGTGTTGTGGTTGGCCGTGATTTTGTTGGCTGTTTTGCTAGTAAATTATATTTCCTAAAGGTAACCAGATTACTATCTCAGTTGGTATGACACAGGCTGGATTAAGAAAACCTTGGGTACCAACCGAACTTCTTCTTCACCTGCGCCTGCGAATAATGGACCTGATATGACTCCTCTTGATACTGCTCAAGCCGCTATGAATGCGGCACCCGAAGACACCAAAAAACGCTTGGCATTTTACGAGCGAGTGGCTGATAGCGAACTCTTTCTTGTTCTCGAAACTGAGCCCACAACCGAAAAAATCCAACCTGCGCTTTTCCCTGTTGAGGATGAGAGCTATGCCCTTGTGTTCGACAGCGAATCTCGGCTGGTAGAATTCACTCAAAATCCGACACCATTTCTCGCCATGGCCGGGCGCCAAATCACTGCTATGCTTGCGGGCAGAAACATCGGTCTTGGTCTCAACCTTGCCGTCGCCCCATCCTCGATGCTGCTGCCCGCTAGCGCCGTGCAATGGCTTCATAAGACCCTTGGATCCACTCCCGAAACTTCTGAAGCCACTCCCACCGCCGTTTTCCCTCCAGGTCAGCTGCCTGAAACGCTGATCGCCGCGTTGGATACAAAACTTACCACAATGGAGGGTCTTGCTAGATTTGCTTACCTAGCTGAAATCGAATACGAAAATCGCCCACGCACCCACGTCATGGCTTTCATTGATGCAATACCCGACGCCGAACCAGCCATCGCTTCTGCTATTTCTGAAGCTCTAACATTTTCAGGCATTGAAGCAGGCAGCTTAGACGTAATTTTCCTCAGTTCGACCAATAAACTCTGTGCCTCTCTGGCGAAAAAAGGTCTGCGTTTTGATCTTCCAGTGCCTCCAAAGCTTGAGACCCGAACGATTGAAGTTCCTGGCTCAAACCCCAATAAGCCACCAATACTGCGCTAAAAATTGATTGACCAATTTGAGCCATCTTTGGGCCTTATATATTTTTCCTATGTCTAATATTTGAGAATAGGATCCACTAGAAAAAGGGCACCCTCACCACGCAAATCGCGTGCAATATTTTCTGCAACTACTTTGCTTGCGGTAGCTACACGGGTTTCGGACGCGATATGTGGTGTCACTAAGACGTTGGGCTCTATCCAATAGGGGTGATCTGGGGGTAGGGGCTCTTCACGAAAAACATCGAGTGTTGCACCTGACAGTTTGCCAGATCGCAAGCCGGCAAGCAGTGCATCATCGTCAATCAATTCCCCGCGTCCGGGATTAATTAATGCCGCACCATTCTTCATTGCCGCAATAGCATCCGCGCCGATAATT
>DLZA01000326.1 GCA_003447515.1 Paracoccaceae bacterium | reverse complement strand
GAGATTTCTTTATCTCGTGTTTGACATGGTGCGCCTGCGAGTTATCATCTTTTTATGGATATGAAAAAAATATTTGAAAATGGCTGGTATGGATTAATTACTTGGATGGAAAAATCACTGCTTGTAGTGATTGCGTTTTTAACAGCCTACGCCGTCTTTGTTGAAATTATATCCGTGGTATCTATCCGTGCAGTCAAGCTGACAGATCTTTTGTTGTTGTTTATTTATGCTGAGGTTTTAGGCATGGTAGCAGCTTTCTATAAAAATCGTAAAATTCCGATAACCGTACCAATTTTTATAGCAATAACAGCCCTTTGCCGTCTGATTATTTTACAAGGTAAAGGTATAAATACAATTGACCTTCTATATGAAAGCAGCGCCATTCTTCTTTTAGCATTATCAGCTTTGGCGATCCGCTGGAATTTGATTAAATTAATCCGCCCAAAATCAAGCGTTGAAAAATCAAAAGGTGATTAAGCGCTAAAAAATTCAATCAGTCGCAAACGCTCAACTGCAGAAGTCACAAACTGATGGGTTACACTCAATCTTTTGGACACAAACGCGCAACAACGCAAAATAGGCCTTACTAGCATCTTTATAAGCACAAATGGATTGTGCTGCTACCCACGGGACTTGTTGGAGAGTACAAAAGTATGACGCAGATTAACACCAAAATGGACCTATTTCTAGAATCCATTTACGAGCCTTTTCGAGTGCACATCCTGAATATGATAATACTGGCTTTTGATATGTTGAGAGCGCAGCCTGTACTCGATTTGGGTACGTCCAACCTTTTCCACCTACTCCAAATTGAAGGCCAACAGCTTGTTGGGGAAAGTTGTATCCACCCGCTCGTACCAATGGATTCACTGTTTGCTCCGCGCAAGCTGGTTGGTATGTTTCTGATAGCGCCTCGCTTGGGCGTGCGTGTTCCGATGTATGCGTTGATTGACGCAGCGGCGGGTAACTGATGGTACAGGCATCCCGCGTTCTAACTTTTCGCAACATCTCGAAATCCTATGCAGGCGAGAGTGGGCAGGTGCAGGTGTTGCGGGGTGTCGATTTTGATCTTTCCTCTGGTGAGACGCTGGCGCTTACGGGTGAATCTGGCAGCGGCAAGAGCACTTTTTTGCACATTGCAGGTGGGCTTGATGCGGCCGATAGTGGTTTGGTTGAGGTCACAGGTTGTGATCTCTCAACGCTATCCGACGTGCAGCGTGCACATGTCAGGCGCGAGAACGTAGCCGTTGTTTTCCAGCAATTCAATCTGATACCTTCGTTGACAGTTGGCGACAACATCGCCTTTCAAGCGCGCCTTGCGGGACGCGTGGACGATGCGCTTTTAATCGATTTGGCAGAGCGGCTGAATCTCGTAAACCAGTTGCGCAAATATCCCGAGGACCTGTCAGGCGGCCAACAGCAACGGGTTGCCATCGCACGTGCCATCGCCGCGCGTCCAAAGTTGCTACTCGCAGATGAACCGACGGGCAATCTGGACGAGGCCACAGCACAGAGGGTGCTCGATGCTTTACTGGCGCTGGTGACAGATACCGGCGCTGCGCTATTGCTGGTGACACATTCCCCTGCAATCGCAGCCCGCATGGACCGGCATGTGCACCTAAGTCGCGGCCTGTTAAAGTGAATCGGGCCTGTTTAAAAGCACTCTTTTCGCATTGGCGACGCAATCCGCTGCAGCTCTTTGCTTTTCTTGCGGGCCTTGCACTTGCTACAGCACTTTGGTCCGGTGTTCAGGCGATTAATTCTGAGGCACGCGCAAGCTATGCGGCCGCGGCAGCCACGTTAGCCGAGGGACAATTTGATCAGATCATACCCCCTAGCGGTGGCACAATAAGTCAAGACGATTTTGTGGCCCTACGCCGTGCCGGCTGGTTGGTCTCCCCTGTCTCTGAAGGTGAAGTCAGTGGGGTACGTATCATCGGCTTTGACCCTTTGTCGTCGCCTGTAAACTTTGGCATTGATAAACCGGAGCCAGAGGAGCAAAACCTGCTTGAGGAAGGTGTGCTCTACGCAAACCCAGAGACAATGAGGGGTGTCGAAGACAGTTTTGACGTGCCTTTGCGCGCGAACTCAAATATCGTGGTAGGAATGACAGTGGGGGATATCAGCGTCGTACAACAAGTGCTGGGACGCACCGACTTGACCCGACTTATCGTCCTTCCAGAGCAACCGCTACGGCGCCCAAAGTTACACGACGTCACCCCGCACCTCGACTTACAGGAGGCCAGCCAGACGGCGGATATCGGCGAGCTTACTGACAGTTTCCATCTCAACCTCAAGGCTTTTGGATTACTCAGCTTCGCTGTCGGTCTTTTCATTGTCTACAGCACTATTGGGCTGGCCTTCGAGCAGCGGCGCGGGATCGTTCGGACCTTGCGTGCGCTGGGCGTGCCATTGCCACGTCTAATTTCACTGATGATCGTCGAAGTTTTTTTGTTGGCGCTGGTTGGCGCTTCCTTAGGACTAGCATTGGGCTATTTTGTTGCCGCGGCGTTACTGCCGGATGTGGCAATGACACTCCGTGGGCTTTACGGCGCACAAGTCAGTGGCGTCCTAAAATTTCGCGCATCGTGGTGGGTGTCGGGCATGGGGATTGCCGTACTGGGATCATTGGCGGCGGCCACTGTTCAGTTGAGGCAGATCGCGGCAATGCCAATTTTGGCAAGCGTCCGACCGCGAGCATGGCAGATGCACGCGGGGCGGGCTTTGCGTGTGAAGGCCAGTGCCGCCTTGATCTTAATGATTGGTGCAGTTGCACTTGGTCTATTCGGGTCAGGTCTGATAGCGGGTTTTGCCTTATTGGCCTGCTTCTTGATTGGGGCCGCGTTGGCGCTTCCTGTCCTGATCCATCCTTTTCTGGTATTTGCACAAAATCATGCACGTACGGCTGTCGCATGTTGGTTTTGGGCCGACACCCGCCAACAAATACCAAAACTCAGCCTTGCGCTCATGGCCTTGCTGTTAGCGATTTCGGCAAATGTCGGAGTGGTGACGATGGTGTCCAGTTTCAGGCTGACATTCGTAGCCTTCCTCGACCAACGCCTCGCGCCTGAGCTTTATGTGAAAGTGTTAGAGGCTACACAGGCCGTGGCGATAGAGACGCAGCTGCCAGAATTGGGCGCAACTGTTTTACCGCTTTTGTCGCATGATACCGAAGTGGCAGGTCAGCCTACGCGTCTCTTTGGGGTGCGAGTTGGACCGACCTACCGCGAGAATTGGGTGTTTCTAGAGGGATTGCCCGATGCTTGGGATAGGGTTCGGGATGGAACAGCAGCCGTCGCCAATGAGCAACTGGCACGGCGTGCAGGTCTCTGGGTCGGCGACAGCGTGATGCTGACACAGGATCACCGAATAACCATTGCTGCCGTGGTGGCTGATTACGGCAACCCGTTGGGACAGTTGGTTGTGGATGAGGCACTGTTTCACACATTACACCCACAGATTGAAGCGCGCCAGTTTGGTGTGCGTACAGATGATCCTGCAGCCTTGCGTCGCATCTTAATCTCTGATCTCGGTCTTGCAGATAGCGCGATCACCAACCAATCTGCGCTTAAGGATATTTCACTTCAAGTGTTTGACCGCACTTTTACCGTAACATCAGCGCTGAATGTGCTTACTCTTGCCGTTGCGGGCTTTGCGATGCTGATGAGCCTGCTGACCTTAACAGATCTGCGGGTGCCGCAGCTTGCGCCAGTTTGGGCACTGGGCATGACACGCCGCCGCATAGGTCAACTGGAGTTGATGCGAACTGTCGTTTTTGCGGCGTTGGTCTGCCTATTTGCCCTACCTGTTGGACTAGGGTTGGCGTGGGTCTTGCTTACGATTGTCAACGTAGAAGCCTTCGGTTGGCGCTTGCCCATGTTTTTATTTCCACTCGATTATCTGCGATTATTTGTGCTCGCAATACTAGCGGCGATTGCGGCGGCTTTCTGGCCGGCCGTACGCTTGATGTGTCTACCGCCTGCACAGCTGTTGAAGGTATTTGCTAATGAACGTTAGACTTCTCGTCTTTTTACTATGCGTCCCAATCACCGCTTGGGCCCAAGGTTTTTCCGGGCTTGGCACAGACGCGGAAGGCTTTGCGGTGCCAAGTCCAGCGCCTGTGTTTAATTTTCCCTTAGATCACGGGCCACATTCTGATTACCGGATCGAATGGTGGTACCTGACAGCGAACCTTCAGGACGCCGACGGCACGTCCTACGGCTTGCAGTGGACACTCTTTCGGACAGCTCTCGCACCGGGCGAAGCTACGGGCTGGCATTCACCACAGATCTGGTTTGCACATGCAGCGGTCACGACCCCAGATGCGCATTTTGCTACTGAAAGATTTGCGCGCGGGGGCGTGGGAACGGCAGGCGTAGAGGC
>DLZA01000248.1:3758-4201 GCA_003447515.1 Paracoccaceae bacterium | reverse complement strand
TGTAACGTATGTGCACTAACAGTCGTTGCGCCCGAACGTTCCACCATCGCAGGTGTCTTATCAACAACTTCAATGTCCAGATCTGTCGCACGAAAATTTACCGTAGCATTTTTTGCTTCAATCAACACGTTTGCCAAAATTGGGATCGTATTACGCCGTTCAACAACTGACTGTGCCTGAGACATCGCTTTCAGCAATGCGCTGCGTTCGATACTGACCTTCATATCCCACTCCTAGGGTTGCCTGATAGCGTTTATTGGGCAGTAAACCCTACCCGATTAGGGAGCAATTTCAAGCCTATTTTCACAAAGCATGTCATATGCAAGAGGGTCAAGCATAAGCCACCTTCACAGCCCCAAAATGCAACGTTTCAAACGCAATTCGTTCTGTAATTGCTTCTTCTCGCTGAAACTATGACATCAATAGCCGATATCAGAGGTGTT
>DLZA01000248.1:1176-3388 GCA_003447515.1 Paracoccaceae bacterium | reverse complement strand
GCAGCCTTTTCTCACCACTGGATAGCGTGATAACAGTCAGTAACCTCCACTGCACAGTCAATAAAAACTGAAGTGACTAAAAGAGCGCACCCATTTAGTAAGCGGAATAGTATTCCAAAACGTGACCATTTATGCTTCCAGCATGCGCCGCAGTAATTCCACATCCTCTGCAATCTGGTTATCCACAGATCGCAGCTCCTCTATTTTTTTAACCGCATGAATCACAGTTGTATGATCCCGCCCACCAAACCGTCGCCCAATCTCAGGCAAAGATTTCGACGTTAGTGTCTTTGCGAGGAACATCCCAACTTGACGCGGCCGCGCCACTGCCCGAGCCCTTTTCGGGCTTAAAATATCAGTCATGCGGATGTTGTAGTGATCCGCGACCTTACGAATAATCTCATCCACGGTGACCTTGCGATCGGAAGCCCGCAAAATATCAGCTAAACATTCCTGTGCGACATCCATTGTCACTTCGCGCCCCACCAAAGAGGCAAAGGCATAAAGCCTAGTCAACGCACCCTCCAGAACGCGGACATTCGTAGAAATCCGATGGGCAAGAAATTCTATAACCCCATCTAAAATCTTTACTTCAGGGTAATGCTTTGCCTGCATTTCAGCTTTGGTCTGCAAGATGCCCAAGCGTAATTCATAATCGGTCGGATGGAGGTCTACAACTAAACCCCATTGAAGACGGCTTTTTATTCTCTCTTCAAGCCCATCAATTTCGCCAGGTGCACGGTCTGCAGAAATAACAATTTGTTTATTCTGATCCACCAGTGCGTTGAAAGTATGAAAAAACTCATCCTGTGTGCTATCTTTACCAGCAATAAATTGCACGTCATCGACCATCAATAAATCAACTGAACGGAATAGCTCCTTAAAGGACATCGTATCTTTAAATCGCAGCGCTTGAACAAAGCGATACATGAATTGCTCCGCAGACAAATACAAAACCTTTGCATCAGGATTGCGTCGCTTGGTGTCCCATGCAATCGCATGCATCAGATGCGTCTTACCCAAGCCCACGCCTCCGTAAAGGAACAATGGATTAAATGTTACGGGACCACCCTCAGACACACGCCGAGCAGCCGCGTGTGCCAGCTCGTTTGGCTTGCCTACGACAAAATTATCGAACGTAAACCGCGAATCCAATGGCGAACCTGGTAGGGACTTTGACCCAGTCGCCCGCATCGGCGACTGAGAATGTGCATCCGCCTTGGCCTCGGGGGCTAACGCAACCGTAGCCTTCATCGCAACCGTTACAAACTCTACACGTGTGATGTTGACGCCAAATTCACCAAACAATGACTGTATTTTGTCAGAATAATTACGTGACACCCAGTTTCCCAAAAAGCCAGTTGGCGCACGAAATGTTGCAACTGCCCCAGTCGCACCTTCAAAAACCAACGGTTCAATCCAGTTCTTAAAAGCATCCGCACCCAAGTCATTGCGCAATCGGTTCTGGACAGACGCCCAAACAACAGTTGTCATATTATCCCCAAATTCTCTAAGACTGCCTCCAAGGCAATCCATCATTTTTCCAGCCATTCATGTTGCCCCGCTGACGATCTTGATCTAGATCGCCCTCAAATCCACCGATAATGTTCACGCAATCGACGCTTTGACCCCTAGCAGCGAGGGCCTCAGACACCAAATGCGCCGCAGATAAAGAGCGAACACCAGAACGGCATAAAAAGTATATCTTGGACGGGGCAGCACCATCCAGTTGCTTGTCTAATTCATCCATAAAGGATGGGTTTTGTTGCATTCCAGGCAAGATTGCCCACTGGTTAAGTATCAGTTCTTTGCCTAACTCCGACAGATCTGGTAATCCCACAAAAGACCATTCAGCATGGGTGCGCACATCTACTAGCACAGCATCTTTGTCATTACGCAAACCATCCCAAGTTTCTTTTGGGCCCACCTCGTAGATTGGGTTTTCCATAGTAGCGTACGCCTCATTGATAACATCTTAGTTACTGATTCTTCGTTCACCGATGAATCACTGTCCTATGATAGCAACAGTTATCAAAGTCTAACAACGACTCTTCGCTGTTGACTCCCAAATAAATTTGCGAATCTTCGTATGGCTAACCCTTTGATTTAACTAATTAAAGCTAAGATTAAACACAATAAAACCCTGCCCGAAAGGACAGTGTTTCCAACAGTTTGCAAATAGTGAAGTGCATCAGCAGCAGACGCTGATGAA
>DLZA01000248.1:0-791 GCA_003447515.1 Paracoccaceae bacterium | reverse complement strand
CTCTGGTACCCGATTCTTTTTTTCAAACACCAGATTAAGCTACTAAAATCATAGCCCTAGGATACAAAAAAACAGGGCCAGATTGGACCCTGTCGAATTTTCTTAACTCAGCTCTGAGTTTTAAACGAGCGCTTTGACCCGCGCTGCAAGGCGAGAGATTTTGCGACTTGCTGTGTTCTTATGTAGAACACCTTTAGTTACTCCGCGCATCATCTCCGGCTGAACATCTTTAAGCGCAGCCGCGGCTACAACTTTGTCTCCACCGGTGATGGCCTCTTCTACTTTACGCAAATGAGTTTTAATCCGGGAACGGCGGGCTTTATTTACTTCTGTGCGGCGTTCGATTTGACGAGCACGTTTTTTTGCTTGTGGCGAGTTTGCCATGGTAGGATTCCTGTATCTTACGGATTCGAAAGATGAACTGTGCTTCTAGGGCTACCAGTGATACAAGTCAACTGGGCAAAAGGTGATTATTTACCCCTAAATTTTGGTGACCGTTTTTCCATAAAGGCAGACATGCCCTCTGACTGGTCATCTGTAGCAAAAAGCGAATGAAACAAGCGCCTTTCAAACAGAATACCTTCGCGTAGAGTCGTCTCGTATGACCGATCCACCGCTTCTTTCACTGCCATTGTTGCCAGTGTCGACTTCTCTGCAATTTTCACTGCGGTCGCCATAACATCTTCCATCAGCTTCCTAGCTGGAACCACACGGCTAACCAGACCCGACCGCTCAGCTTCATCTGCATCCATGAACCGGCCCGTCAGGTGCATCTCCATCGACTTTGATTT
>DLZA01000262.1 GCA_003447515.1 Paracoccaceae bacterium | reverse complement strand
TGGGTGGATTTCCTGGTTTCACCCGCCGGAGACGTCAGTAGCGGTAATATCATCATTTTGAATCAAGGACGAGACGTTCGTTAGAGATATAAGGCTAGTGCATACAAACATAGACCTACGGGAAAGCCTGGCTTAACTTAAAAACACAAAACATCGACTAAGGTATCAAGATGCTTACCAACTCTAATCATTCGGGTTACTTCCTATATCATTCTATCGGAATATACCCAGGCAAAGAACAGGAACTGGCTGAAGCTACGGCTGAGTTTGCTGAAGTTTGGGCAGCGCCAAATGACAAACAATGGGGATATGTCCTGCTGAAGCGGCAGGATTTCATTGACTACTGGCGACGCATTATCAACGCGCCAAAAGGCTCAGCAACGACCTGCGAGAGCGTGACCGACGGCATCCATAAATTCATGCGCTCGCTGCCAGATGGGATGTTACGCGGTAAGCGGGTCTTGCTGGCAGCCGATTGTTTTCCTTCTTTGCATTTTCTTCTGAGCGGGCTGGCACCAAAAATGGGTTTCACGCTGGATACCGTGCCTCGCGCAGAAGGCAAAGCTTGGGTCGATAACGAGGATTTCATTTCCCGTTGGGGCCGAGACGTTGGGCTGGCGTTGCTGACATGGGTAACATCAACCGCATCGTCCCGTATTGATTTGGGTCCGCTTGTTGCCCATGGGAGGGAAATGGGAAGCCTGATTGGGGTTGATATTACGCAAGCAGCCGGGCTGATCCCTTTTGATGCAATGAACCCGAAAGTCGATTTTGTGGTCTCGACCAGCTTGAAATGGATGTGTGGTACGCCTGGAGCCGGTATCCTTTATATTAACAAATCTATCGCCCTCGAACTAGAACCCGAAGCGAGAGGCTGGTTTTCGCAGAACAATCCTTTTTCATGGGATCTAGACAAGTTCGAATACGCGCCCGACATCCGCCGCTTTGACAGCGGTACGCCGGGTTCGGTAGCCGCGCTAGCCTCGTTACCTGCACTGCGTTGGCATGCCAAACAGGACCAAGGTGAAATGGCAGTCTGGAACCGACGATTGGTCGACAAAGTAATCGGACGCGCCGACGCTCTTGACTTGCCGCTTCATTCTCCACGTGAAGCAAATAGGCGTGGTGGATCGGTGATGTTGCGCTTTCCGGATAAGGCCGAAGCCGCAGCTATCGTCGGCGCACTTGGAGTTGAGGGATATTCGGTTGATTTTCGGGGCTCGCTATTGCGTCTATCGCCCGGCAATGTAACTGAGCCCGAGACGATCGACTCCGTTTTTGACATCGCAGAGGAGGTTCTGATACGCCGCCGCCGACGCTTCGCTGGACGTGGCCCTCAGATCAATGTCCAAAGCAAAGGAAATCAAATGTCATCAACAAAAATTCTTGGCGATCTTGGTGCGATGCTCATGTCCGGCCAGGTAAGAATTATTGATTGCACCGCTGTTCTGGGTCCCGACACACCGATCCTTCGCCTGCCCAAAGATTTTGCCCGCAACACACCCAAAGTTGAAATTCATAAGATCAGCGAATATGACGCTGACGGTCCATTCTTTGCTTGGAATTGGCTAAAACTGGGCGAGCATTCCGGCACTCATTTTGACGCACCGCATCACTGGATATCGGGCAAAGATTTCGAAGATGGATACACAGATACTCTAGATGTTCAGAGGCTAATTGCGCCCGTCAATGTGATCGATTGCTCCAAAGAGGCTAAAGAAAATTCTGATTTTCTACTTACTGCTCAGCACGTAAAGGTCTGGGAGGCGCAACATGGCAACATCAATCCTGGGGAGTGGGTAGTTATGCGCACCGACTGGGATAAATACTCAAATGATGAAAACCTATTTCTGAACGACGATCCTGATCCTTTCGAGGATGGCTCGCACAGCCCTGGGCCAACGACAGAATGTATGGATTATCTGCTTAGCAAAGGCATTGTCGGTTGGGGCACACAGTGCATCGGGACTGATGCAGGCATGGCCGGTAAATTCAGTCCGCCATACCCAGCACACAACTACCTGCATCGTGATAATTGCTTTGGGCTTGCCTCCTTAACCAATCTTGATCAATTACCCCCAAAAGGAGCAGTGCTGATGGCAAGCCCATTGAAAATCGAAAACGGAACCGGATCACCAATGCGCGCACTGGCACTCGTGCCCAATGGATAATTTCTATTTACGGCTATTTGTTAGATGTAAGCTTCAGGGGATTTTTTGAGTGTCGGCCACTGCTCAGGGGAATGCCCATAAATTACAAATGCACCCGTTTCATTGGCCAGTTGCATCAAGCGTTCAGCGCTAGAAATCGCCATCGGTTCATCCCAAGAACCAATGAATTTCTCATCAATTTCGGCGGGACGCGAAATTGCATCACTGGTCAGGAGAATTGGTCCAGTTTTGGGCAATTCCAACATCAACGATAATTGCCCGGGCGCATGGCCGGGAACCGTAAGAACGCGAAACTTTGGGCCAATCTCGATATCGCCCTCAATCACCAGATAGTCCTCGTCTGGCCATTCAAGCGGTTGAATTTTGCCCCAGTAAAGCGGCTTGGGCAAACGTCGCTCCTCACCCGACACTAAAATTGGTACTTTTGGAAAATCATGAAGGCCGCCCACATGATCAATATGGGTATGGGTCAAAATATGTAGATTAATTTGATCCGGCCCGACCCCAGCAAGTTGAAGTTGATGCATGGGCATATTGGCCATCTCACACTCTAAAACCTCCCCAAATTCATAAAGCCGATCTGCTTTAGTTGCAGCTGCTTTGTCTTCTGCATATTTTTTTGGTAATCCGGTATCGACCAAAACGGATTCACCAGCGTCTGTTTGGATCAAAAAACCACAAATACCAATGACCCGGTCGTTTGCATGAACTCTGAACAACCCATAATCTAGAACGTGTAGGGAAACGGGGCGCCCTTTCAAAAAATTTTTGGCTAGCATAAACTGTACCTCATGTTTTAATTATGCAGCAGTGATTTAATATGAAAGTCAAGATTCACACGTTATTTCAATATCTACTTGATACGACACAGTCTGATCCAGAAGCATTCATCGGGTTTTCGCTCGCTGAACCACCCAAATTAGGTGATTTTCTGAAACTCCTGGATCCTGAAATGCCCCTTGATTGGAACCTTAAATCATTTCGCGGTTTACCTGAATTAAGACAGCGGGTCATTGATCAAGCAAACTTGCAGGGTTGCTGCAAGGCTGATGACGTGTTGATTACGGCAGGTGCAGCGGAAGCGAACTATCTAGCATTTATGCAACTGGTCGAACCAGGTGACGAGGTTGTCACCGAAACCCCTGGATGGCCCCAAATTGAAGTTTTAGCAAAAGCGCGCCAAGCAAAGGTAAATCTCGTAAAACGAGATGAGGCCAATGGTTGGGATTTTCCAATGGATCAACTCGAAAATTTGGTGACAGACAAAACCCGGCTAATTTTTCTAACCAATCCCAATAACCCAACTGGAAAATTGCTGAGCATCGAGGAACTGCACCAGATTGCTCAGATTGCTGACAGCGTGGGTGCTTGGCTTATCATCGATGAAGTATACGCTGGATTAGAATGGTCAGCAAAAAGAGCCCCATCGATTGTCGCCATTTACGAACGTGGCATCACTACAGGCAGTGTTTCAAAAGCACTCGGATTACAGGGCTTACGCACTGGTTGGTTAATTTGCCAGGATCAAAATATGATGATGGATGCAATCATTTTACGCGAAAACAGCAGTGAGATCATGAACGTTATGGGTGAGGTGATTGCCGAAGTGGCTCTGCGCCCGGAACGATTGGATAAGGCAATGGACAGTGTGCGCCGTGACAGCATCGCGACATTAGAACATATGGATGCCTACATCAAATCTGAACCAAAATTGTCGTGGCATCGGCCAGAGGCCGGGTTGATTGGGTTGGCTCGATTGTCAGAGGGTATCGATGGGGATCGTTTTGCAAAACGCCTTCTGGCAGAGCCTTATAAAACCTTTTTACTTCCAGGTAGCGCGTACGGGCATTCCAATCACATTCGGATGGGGGTTGGTGGAGGCCGCGCTGCCAAGCTGGAACTTGGATTGGCGCGAATGTCTCAATTGCTCGCTGAATGGTAACGTTTAAGGTCGGGCGTTATGGGCCACCAAACAAATAGCCAAGTTAGACTACTTGCCTTCATCTATTAAATTCGCGAGAAGCTTTTGATTGTTTGAATGGCACCCTCCAACTCAAGGCCACCTTCGTCTTGCAACGCGGCGGTTCGAAGCCTTGCCATCCATTCAGCCGCATCCTTGCGCCCTTTGAGAAGCTTTGAGGCCGACATGACTTTTGCGAATTTGCTCAACCCGCGCATGTGAGTATCCGAATAGCCTTTAATCAACCTTTGGTTCTTGAGCAATTCGATGGCAAGCGCATAATCGGTTTTGGCGGCCGTAACGCAATCCTTGACCCAATCTTCCAGATGTGCGGTTTCAACGGCGTGTCTTCGAGTCCTGAGACGATA
>DLZA01000084.1 GCA_003447515.1 Paracoccaceae bacterium | reverse complement strand
TGGGCCGTCTGTTTCTTGTTGGCTCGCATGAGCTTGCACCAAATTCCGTTACTTGCAAACTATGCTTTAGTTGGTGATTTTACAAGATTGTTATTTTTCAGCCTTACAGGGCTTAGAAGTGTCGTTTAACTAACAGTCAAAGTCGAAAACGGTCTTTTGAATCGGACACAGACAAAATAGACGTGTTGGTGAAATTGCGGATAAGGATTCTTTGATATGCCCGACGTAACTATTGTATTTTGGCGCGATATCCCCGCCCAAGTTATCGTGGGCAAAGGCCGTCGTGGGGCAAAGGTACAATTGCACGAACGATTCGAACAAGCCATCGACCGATGCGCAATGAAAATAGACGCGAAAGACAGCGATGCGTATTTGGCAGAATGGCGCAAAGCCGAACCCTACGCGGTAGACGGCGAACAAGGCGAAGTGGCAGCCGCACAAGCCGCATGCCTTGAGGCCGAATATGACAAAGACCGCATTAAACAACTAATCGATAACGACGGCTGGGCGTAATCCCCGCTCTTTTTGAAAGAATACATCCATGGCTCTTTTGAAGTTTGGTTCCAAAAACGAAGCCCCAGTTGAAGTAAACCCCGAAGTGGCGGCTTTCTTGCAGGGCTATTCCATTGAGGTGATGCCACGCACAGCCGATAAAGTGGAAAATTTCCGCGCTATCCTGCCAAAAGGCACGCGCGTCTACATCGCCCACATCGAAGGCACACCGATAGAAGACATGGTTGCCACAGCCAAGCGGATCAGTGGTGAGGGATTTGACGTAATGCCACATTTCCCTGCGCGCATCATCAAAGACGAGGCCACATTGGGCGATTGGATTGCCCGCTATCAAGGCGAAGCTGGCGTTGAACAGGCACTATTGCTCGCCGGTGGTGTTGCAAAACCGCATGGCGATTACGATTCCTCAATGCAGCTGCTCGACACGGGGTTGTTCGACAAAATGGGTTTCAAACGTTTACACACCGCCGGTCATCCAGAAGTTAATACAGATATTGACGCTGACGGTGGACGCAAGAACGTGAACGAAGCCCTGTCATGGAAGCAAGAATTTTCAAAGCGTACGGATGCGCAAATGGCATTGGCGACACAGTTCTGTTTTGAAAGCAAGCCAGTGATAGAATGGGCCAACGGCCTTAAGGCGCAAGGCATTGATATTCCCGTACATATTGGTATCGCGGGTCCAGCCAAACTACAAACCATGATCAAATTCGCAATTGCCTGTGGCGTTGGACCGTCCCTGAAAGTACTGCAAAAGCGAGCCAAAGACGTGACCAAACTACTGCTACCATTCGAGCCAACAGAGATCATCAATGAACTGGCCACACACAAAGCAGTGAACCCAGAATTTAACATCGAGCAGGTACATTTCTTCCCGCTCGGCGGTATCAAGACGAACGCCACTTGGGCGATCACCAACGGTGGCGATGCTGTCACTCCAGCGGCACAAGCATAAGGGGCTCAATCATGACACGTACTGTCGTCGAATCAAAAACAAAAACAGCAATCATCGGCTTTGACGAGCCGTTCTGCGTTATTGGCGAGCGGATCAACCCAACGGGTCGCAAAATACTGTCCGAAGAACTAGAACGTGGCGATTTTTCCCGTGTTGAAGCCGACGCGGTGGCACAGGTTATGGCGGGGGCCAACGTGCTGGACGTGAACTCTGGTGCGGTTTTTTCAAACAAAATGGCCGAAGACCGACGCTATGCCGACAACAACTTTGTCGAGCCAACGTTGATGAAAGAGCTAGTTGAAAAGGTTCAAGCGGTTGTGGATGTTCCTTTGTGCATTGATTCCTCTGTTCCAGGTGCGTTGGAAAACGGTTTGGCTGCTTCTGAAGGTCGCCCACTGTTGAACTCTGTCACAGGTGAAGAAGAGCGCCTAGAAATAGTTCTGCCGCTGGTAAAAAAATACAACGTTCCTGTTGTGGCGATTTCCAACGACGACACGGGCATTTCCGAAGACCCAGATGTGCGCTTTTCAGTTGCAAAAAAGATTGTAGAACGGGCCGCTGATTTTGGCATTCCGGCACACGACATTGTCGTAGATCCACTGGTGATGCCAATTGGTGCGATGGCGACTGCTGGTTTACAGGTCTTCACATTGGTGCGCCGTTTACGCGAAGAATTGGGCGTGAATACGACGTGTGGGGCGTCCAACATTTCGTTCGGCTTGCCCAATCGTCACGGTATTAACAATGCGTTCCTTCCAATGGCAATGACCGCTGGCATGACCTCGGCGATTATGAATCCTGTCGCCCTGCCCGTGAACCAAAAGAAGATCGATGCGAAGATGTCAGAACTGGCTGAGGCTGGTATCATCGTGCCAGACGGAATTGATATGGAATTGTTTGCCAATCTGGTCGGCATGGGGTCCACCAAACCCAAAGCAGGCAAAGAAATGGAAGCTATTCGCGCCGCCAACTTCCTTACAGACAATGACGCACATGGCGCTGATTGGATCAACTTCAACAAAGTTGCGCTGAAAGCGGGTGAATCGGAAGCAGGCGCCCGTGGACGCCGTGCAGGTGGTGGCCGCCGTCGACGCGGGTGACGTGTGTGATTGGCAAACCCCTAGTAGATGTCATCGGCACATCTGATTACGCACGAGGCGGTGGTTTGGAAAGCCACCGGCTCGTGTATGCATGCGATGGGCTTGTAAGTTCCTTGTATGATAATGTGTTGGCAGAAGGCTGACCTTCTAAATTGGAGTGCATAAACTAAATTGAGACCAATTACTGCATCAAAGGTTAGGGAAACTGTGTCCGACGTGATTGCGGGAGATGTGTTTCCTTTGCTCCCGGGCACAGTTTATGCTTTGTACAATCACAAACTTCATTTCTTGCGCACAAATTAAGGCGATGTGCGATTGGTTTGTAATTTCACACCAGCGCTTTGTGGTGAAGAATCCCACATTTCAGATGGCAGCTCCGCAGCACCCAAATAAAATTGCTAATATGCCGCAAACCGCCCAAATGTGGTCAGTTTTGCTTTTCATTCATTGTGGTTTACATAATAACTTCAATATAAAAGTAGAGCGATTTACATGACTGCTACCAACGATCCATTGGTAATTTTTACTCCTTCCGGTAAGCGTGGGACGTTTCCTGTGGGAACCCCGATTTTGACTGCAGCCCGCCAATTGGGCGTCGATTTGGATAGCGTGTGCGGTGGACGTGGAATTTGTTCCAAATGTCAAATTCAACCCGCATACGGCGAGTTTTCCAAACACGGCGTTACAGTTGAAGGCCATGCGCTAAGTGATTGGAATAGCGTCGAAGAACGCTACAAATCCAAACGTGGCATGATCGACGGACGACGTTTGGGGTGTCAGGCGACCGTGCAAGACAACATCGTGATCGACGTGCCCCCCGAAAGTCAGGTGCATAAACAAGTGGTACGCAAACGGGCCGAAGCGCGCGACATCACCATGGATCCATCAACTAAGCTGTATTATGTCGAGGTTCAGGAACCCGACATGCACGACCCATCTGGCGATTTGGAACGGTTGGTACAGGCCCTGCGGGATCAGTGGGATTTACCACATCTAGAGGTCGATTTACAAATCCTGCAAACGATGCAAGCGATCCTTCGTAGGGGCGAATGGAAGGTTACATGTGCTGTGCATTTAGGGGACAATATGTTCAGTCCACAGATTATGCACATTTGGCCGGGATTTTATGATGGCACGATTTACGGGCTGGCGGTTGATCTGGGATCAACCACAATTGCGGGGCATCTGTGTGATCTGCAAACCGGCGAAGTAATCGCTTCGTCTGGAATTATGAACCCACAAATTCGGTTTGGCGAAGACTTAATGAGCCGCGTGAGTTATTCAATGATGAACGCAGGTGGTGCTGACGAAATGACCCGCGCAGTGCGCGAAGGGATGAATGCACTGTTCGTGAATATTGCCTCCGACGCCGAAATTGACCGCGAACTAATTGTAGACGCAGTATTCGTGTGCAATCCTGTCATGCACCATCTGTTTTTGGGGGTGGACCCGTTTGAGCTGGGCCAAGCGCCCTTTGCACTGGCCACATCTAATGCGATTTCACTGCGCGCGATAGAGCTCGATCTGAACTTGCACCCAGCCGCACGCGTTTACTTACTGCCTTGTATAGCAGGTCATGTTGGGGCGGATGCAGCCGCAGTTGCGCTGTCTGAATCCCCTGATAAATCAGAAGATTTAGTACTTGTAGTGGATGTGGGCACGAATGCGGAAATCTTGTTGGGCAATAAAGATAAAGTTCTTGCCTGCTCTTCGCCAACAGGCCCAGCCTTTGAGGGTGCGCAAATTTCCAGTGGGCAACGGGCTGCCCCTGGTGCAATTGAACGGGTCGAGATTGATTGCGAAACGAAAGAACCAAGATTCCGTGTAATCGGATCCGATATTTGGTCCGACGAGGAGGGATTCGAAGAAAGCATCCGTTCATCTGGGGTCACTGGAATTTGTGGGTCTGGCATCATCGAACTAGTGGCCGAAATGCGGATTGCAGGCATAGTAGACGGCCCCGGATTAATTGGCTCACCCAAGCAAATTGGAACAGATCGCTGTTTTATTGATGGCCGCACACATTCCTATTTGGTTTGGGATGGGTCAGCCAATGGCGGAACCAAAATTACAGTTACAAACCGAGATATTCGCGAAATTCAAATGGCTAAAGCAGCGCTGTATTCAGGTGCGCGGTTATTGATGGACAAATTCAATGTGCAAGCCGTGGATCGCATTGTGCTTGCAGGTGCTTTTGGCGCCCATATTTCGCCCAAACATGCAATGGTTTTGGGAATGATCCCCGATTGCCCGCTTGATAAAGTTACAAGTGCTGGCAATGCAGCGGGAACAGGTGCGCGGATTGCTTTGTTGAACAAAGAAGCAAGGTCGGCGATCGAGACTGTTGTACGTGACATTCACAAAATTGAAACGGCCATTGAGCCCCGTTTCCAAGAGCATTTTATAAACGCAAGTTCCATTCCAAACAGCGCCGAGCCGTTCTCTATCCTGAAAACGGTTGTTACCCTACCAGATGTGAATTTTAACACGAACGGCGGGGATGCAAGCGTTGGGTCTCGTGGTGGGCAACGCCGCAGACGGCGTGGTGAAGGCATCATTTAAGACTTGGGGAAGCACCTATACTTTGAGATGCTTCACCAAAAAAAACCCTTATGGTGCTACCAGCCACTTTGAGACCCAAACATGTCGGAGACCTGACACAGCCGTTGAGGCGCCTGCGATCATCAATATCAATATCCAGTAATGTTGAACCCTCCAATTTTAGGTTTTTCTT
>DLZA01000155.1 GCA_003447515.1 Paracoccaceae bacterium | reverse complement strand
AGTTGGACATGGTTTGGGATATTCAATCCTTGTATCCAAGCCTGCTTCGAATCTTAGCTACGACGGTAACGCGCTTGTTACCCGGCCTTTACCGGCTGACACCCACGCGCCCCATACAATTATTGCCACAAAAAAAGGTAGCGCCCTACCAAATGCGGCTGCGCCTTTTATGAGGGTTTGTGAAACCTTATTTTCGGATTAATCTACTTAAATGAAGTTTTAACTAACAATTCGTATAGGTGAAGGCCCCACAGCTTTGACACTATAAGCTTGTGACTTTCCGCGTCTGAGTAGATTTAGGCTCTGTCCATTGGGCTAATTTTAAAGAATATAAAATAGAAAACCCCGGACAAAGTGAAAAGAAACGCACCAAACATCATTGCGGCATTTGCACTGTTAGCTAGATCATAGAGCCAACCACCAACTAGAGGTGCAGTGGCAGTGAAAACAAAATAAAAGGTTTGGTATATGCCCATGCCGTAGGCTCTTTTTTCAGGGGCGAAAGCCTTACCTGTCAAAGCGATAATGATACCGCCTGAACTCATGCCAATTGTTCCAAATAAGATACACGCAATTAATGCGAAGTGTTCAAATGGAAGGATCAAAAGGCACAGTGTAGCAACCGAGCTACTAAGTATGACGGCAAATCTGGGTATATTAAGCTTATCAGAAACGACACCTCCGAGTGGAATAGAGATCATAACTAAAAAGCTCGCTATACTTACCATTACAGCCGCTTGATAATTTGCAGTTCCGGATTCTATTAATGCATTTACCGAAAAACTCAGGAATACGAGATAGCCTGCATTATAAAAGGACCAAGAAAATGCTGCCATACTGGTTTTGAACCATTCGTAGCTTGTAAAACGTTGACCTTGAGGTTGGTCATCTTTCTCAAGCAAAATTTTTGGTGGTGGCTGATATAAACTAGAAATTGCTATTGCCGCAGCGAAGCAAAAAATACTTGCGGTCCCAATTGCCCATTGCCAACCAAAATTTAAAGCAACATGAGGGTGAATAATTTGGCTCAGTGCGATACCTCCAGGCCAGCTTATTATGAGTAGACTTAAAGCAGTTGCTAGTTCCCGATCCTGAAACCAATCCACTGTCATTTTCGTATAATAAACTGTCGTTAACACAAAACCGACGCCACAAATAAACCTACCAACGCCCATTGGTAAAAAATCTTTTGAGATTAGTAAGCTGACGCCCCCAATAGAAAGAGACAAAAGGCCTATCGTGACAATAAATCTGTCACTTGCCCAGCGTCCAAGCCAACCACTAGGGAACGCAAGAATTACGCCAGGTAACATGAACATACCGATTAGTGCACCTATTTCAGTATTTGAGAAGCCCAATTCATGTCCTAAGTCGGCACTTACTGAACCTACACTCTGAAATTGAAAACCCATTCCAAGACGGGTTGCAAACAATAGGAATAAAATTAGCCATCTATTTTGCATGAAATATGTTCAAAGCTTTACCGTGCAAGTTTCAGTTTTTCATTTAAATAAAAAAAATCCCATGATTTGAGATGAAAATATATAGTTTCATTTGCATTATATCACCAAAGATTTTGGTAGTTTAGATAATTTAAAATTTCTCAATGTGTGCTGTACGATGTGCATCGCAGAACTGATCCGATCTGAATTTCCAGCACTTTTTAGAATGGGTGTAAACACTGCGTAGACGGTCTTATTTGATCTAGAAACTAGTTGAGCGAATTGGCGTTTGTTCCTCGCCCCAACTTTATATTGAATTGTCCTTAATTTTGTCTCAGCAGGTCATCTACCCGAGCAAAAAAGAAGCGTTTAAGTTATACTGACTAAGCATGTGTTGCACCGTCAAAACCTTTTTATGCACCATCGCCGTATATTGAATTGAAGCTAGAAAATTTTAAGCCTGGCTGTAATCAGCATGTCAGGCTTCGGATTTTTTGCGAGTGTGATGTGCAAAAATTGTATTCTGATGGCTATAGGGACTGATTGAGTAAGAACAAACTGCTTGATCAATTGCGGCGTTTTCTAGTCGCAAATAAGCCAGATAAAATCGCTGTCTGTGACATTCCCTTCATAAGGGAAAGGAGCCAACCTATGACACAGCACTTGCGCAAAAAACTAGTTAACGTTGCAGCAAGCCCAGAAGATGGGCCAACTAGCATGCCGGGTTCGTTTTACACTGATCCGCAATTATTCGCTTGGGAGTGTAATACAGTTCTTCATACCGGTTGGTATTGTCTTGGACGCGCGGATGAAATTCCGAATGAAGGGGATTTCTTCACTCAACAATTGCTGAATGAACCGCTGTTAATTACCCGCGCTGATAATTCTGTTAGAGTTCTGTCAAACGCCTGTCGTCACCGTGGAATGCCTGTGGCCCAAGGGGCAGGGAATGCCCGCCGTCATGTTTGCCCGTACCATGCTTGGGCCTACGGTTCGGATGGAAAATTGTTGTCTGCCCCGCGCATGAAAAACACGGGCTTTGATTTGAAAGCTTGCGCGTTGCCAGCTTTCCATAGTCGTGTGCATAACGGTTTTATCTATACCTCATTGTCAGATGTGCCTGACCCGTTTGATGTGGCAGATCTGGATGCATTAATTGCACCATATCAACCAGAAAATTTCCGCCATATTCACACCGCCACCGAAATGTGGAATTGCAACTGGAAAGCATTAGTTGAGAATTTCATGGAAGGTTATCACCTTTCTGTAGTTCACCCCGAGACGCTACACCATTACACGCCAACCGGGTTGTCGCGCAAAGGACCCTCGGGGGCTGGTTTTACATCCTATTTCGCCAATTATCCAGATAGCGCAGCAGGGCGCGGGACGGGTGCGGCAGGCCTATCCGAAAAAGAGAAGAAGCGATCCACGTTATTTGCAGTTTATCCAGCCCAAGTTGTAAGCATTGCAGCTACGAGCCTAGTTTCATTATCGATTTTTCCGTTGGACGTCGAACATATCGAAGTGCGTTGGACTTTTTCCACTTACGGCAAAGAATTAGAGGATGGTTTGCTTGCGGATAGGATTGCAGTTTGGAACGAGGTGAACCGAGAGGACCGCGAAAAGCTGGAGACTATGCAAAAGGCACTTCATTCGCGTCATGCTACGGGTGGCCCACTAGCAAGCGCAGATTATGAGGGCACAGTGCGGGATTTCCAGTTGTGGATGGCAGAACGCTCGTCACAGCTGGCCTAGGTGATACCTTCTTCCAACCGGGATAGCAGATTGACCAACATCATATCGCATTTCGCCAGTTGATCAATGCTGACAAACTCGTCTGGTTTGTGGCCCTGGTCCATAGAGCCCGGTCCGCACACCACCGTTGGGATACCCAATTGGCTCGAAAACAATCCGCCTTCGGTGCCAAAGGCCACCTTCATCGTGTCATTGGCGCCGAGTAGGGACTTCACGAACTGCACAACGGTGGCTTCTTCTGGTGTGGAGAGGCCGGGATAGGTGTTGGGTGTGGGTTCGATTACAATGGCGGCTTCGGGGGCAATGGATTGATACCGCTTGGTGATATCATCGGCGTGGCTGCGGAGTTTGTCCATCAGGGCGTTAGGATTGTCTTCGTTCAGGGAGCGTATTTCAAACAGAACCTCGCAGCGGTCTGGCACGATGTTCAGAGCGACTCCTGCATTGATTTTGCCAACGTGTAGCGTGGTGTAAGGCACGCTGTAGTCTGTGTCTTGCGCACCCTCGATGGCCAGTTGGTCCTGAACTTTGCGCAGAACGTTGATGAAGTCCACCGCCATGTAGATCGCGTTTACAGCCATGGGTGCAAGCGCGGAATGACCCGCACGCCCAATCATTGTTGCTTTGGCAGCCATCTTGCCTTTATGCCCCACGGCCACCTGCATCGAGGTCGGTTCACCAACGATACAAAAGGCAGGCGTGAACGGCGCGTCGCGCAGCATGTCCACAAGCGATCGCACGCCGATACAGCCGATTTCTTCGTCATAGGAAAACGCTAAATGCAGGGGCGTGTGAAGGTCCCTTTTTGCGGCATGGAGCCCAGCTGCGAGCGCAGATGCGACGAAGCCTTTCATGTCGCAGGTACCACGACCAAAGTATTTGCCATCCTCTAGCGTCAGTTCAAAGGGTGGTTTGGTCCATGCTTGCCCTTCCACGGGAACCACATCTGTGTGGCCCGAAAGCATTACGCCTGCGCGGTCTTGAGGGCCAATGGTGGCATAGAGATTTGCTTTTTTGCCCGTTGGATCGGGGATCAAGGTTACGTCACCACCCGCGTCTTCGATCAGCGCCGCACACCAGTTGATCAGATTAAGGTTTGGATTGGCCGAAATTGTGTCAAAGCAGATTAATTTTTCCAGAATTTCAATAGTTTTCATGTGCTTTTGCTTTCACTTCTGCCAATGTGCGCCGCGCTTCGATCAGGTTTTGAAGCCAATCCCAGACTACCTAAGCTTGGTCATTCACAACCAGATAGGTCTTTCGCATAATTTAGGAATGTCCTTGATCAGGTGCAATGGCGGATTTGGGATGACTATTTGTGAGCCACCCACCGTAGTAGATCACTTAATCAACATATTTTAAGTATTGAATAAATTTTTTTGGGGGGGGAATGACAAAGCTTATCAGCGGACTTTTCAATGAGTGGTATATTGGTGCGAATGTTTCTTGGCTGATTTTGTCAAAGCGGCCGAGCTGTATGGCGTGGATGAGTATTCAGTATACAAGATTGACGTTGTTGAGGACGTGATGATTGCGGTGTTCATTTAAGAATTAGGGATGATTAGTATTTAAAGTACATCTCGAGAAGGAAGATTGAAACCCGTTTTGGGATGCGTTTGCCTAGCTAGCCCTGAGTTTTGGCGATGTAGTCGGTGTTGCGCAGAGTGCTACAACAGGGGCAGTTGGAACAGAAAGCTGAAGATATAATTTTGATCGCCATGAACGTGGCCATAACACATTGGTAAGGGGCTGGAACACGACGTATTAGAAATGTGTTAACGCCAAAGGCCTCCCGGGCAGAAATTGTGGAAACTATTC
>DLZA01000397.1:4727-4953 GCA_003447515.1 Paracoccaceae bacterium | reverse complement strand
CAACAACAAGAACACCAACAGCCCGTTAGTTCCCCTTTGTTAAAACTAAAGATAACCAAAGACACCCGGGCCTCATTTGTCATCCATGGGACCCTATTAGTCTCAGGCCACCAAAGGTGCCCTAGTCTTGTATGCTCAAGCAGCGTTTATGGCCATTGGAGTGGGTGCTCGCGGAAGTAAAAATGGGTGGCACTAAATCGCTATCTAAATTCTATCACTACCTTCT
>DLZA01000397.1:0-4405 GCA_003447515.1 Paracoccaceae bacterium | reverse complement strand
TTCTTTTAAAGTGCGGCTATGCATTTTTGAAAATGTAGAGTGTAAACATCTACTCTATCTCAAATTGGGAGGGCTCGAAAAAACTACCAGCGTTCCGGCAGAGTCACATGTTGTTTTACAATCGGTTGGCAGTTCTGAATCGGTAATGAAAGTTGAGATATTGCTGATTGGTGCTACAAAAACGGGTGCTTTTCGATCAAATTTAGAGCGATCAGCAACCAAAATCACATGTTCGGTATGTTGGATGATCGTCTTGCTAACGCTGACCTCTTGCATGTCGAAGTCCATGAGATCACCGTTGGCACGTAGGGCCGAACACCCAATAATGGAATAGTCAAATTGGAACTGATCAATAGTGTTTTGCGCCAGGTTGCCAACAAGTCCGCCGTCTGATGAGCGTAGCTGACCGCCTGTCACGATGACCTCCACTTTACTGTTCGCCGATAAGATTGTCGCGATGTTGATGTTGTTTGTTACGACTAGCAAGCCTTCATGGCTGAGCAGTTCCGTCGCTACGGCTTCGGTTGTGGTGCCAATGCTTAGAAAAATTGCGCAATCGTTTGGGATCCGTTCAGCGCAGGCGCGGGCTATATCAACTTTTGAGGATTGATTGAGCATGCGGCGTTCATTGTAGGCAATATTAACAGTCGTTGATGGAAGTATGGCCCCCCCGTGCACTCGCTCAAGTTCACCTGTGTCAGCTAAATCAGTTAAATCACGCCTGATAGTTTGTGGGGTAACGCCAAAGTATTCAACAAGGCCGTCAACAGTAACTTTACCTTCGCGACGGGCAATCGCTATGATCTCTGGTTTTCGAATTGTTAACGCCAACTGTTCGTCCTTTTTTCCACAATATTCCTTTTAATGCGGTTTGAGGCTAAGTCACGATTCTTTTGTTTAAATTACTATACTTTTTACGCTGCACCTGCAGCATGCTGGGAGCATGGGTAGCAAAATTAATAGAATTATTGTTTAATAACAGATTTTTGTGGAATTCGATCAAATTCGAGCATTTTTTACTTCCTTTTGTGTTCGAATTTTGGCACCAATTAGTGACGCCCACTTGTGGCTGTTTAAGGGGGGCAATATGAACGCAGATTTTGATCTGCTTATCATTGGTGGTGGCATAAATGGATGTGGTATAGCCAGAGATGCCGCGGGTCGTGGTTTGAGTGTGTGTTTGTCAGAAATGAACGATCTAGCCTCGGCGACGTCGGCTTCCTCAACTAAATTATTCCATGGCGGTCTTCGCTACCTTGAGTATTTTGAGTTCCGTTTGGTACGCGAGGCGTTGATCGAGCGAGAGAACTTGTTACGTGCTATGCCACACATTTCCTGGCCGCTACGTTTCGTATTGCCGTATCATGAGAGTATGCGTTTCGAAACGACAACGCCTACCTCCAAGTTAATGAACATGGCCATGCCGTGGATGAAGGGGCAGCGGCCCGCCTGGCTGATCCGTCTGGGTTTGTTTATTTATGATCACCTAGGGGGCCGTAAGATTTTGCCGGCGACATCGAGTCTTGCATTGACTACCGCGCCCGAAGGTAAAGGATTGAAGTCTAAATTTGTAAAGGCCTACGAATATTCTGATTGTTGGGTCGAAGATGCACGTTTGGTAGTTTTGAACGCACGAGATGCTGAAACGCGTGGTGCTGATATTAGGGTACGGTCCAAAGTCATTTGTGCTGAGGTTCAAAGCGGCATTTGGCACGTGAAAATGGAATGTTCCCGCACCAAAGCGATCTCAACAGTCACTGCTAAAATGGTTGTTAATGCGGGTGGCCCTTGGGTCGGTGATGTGCTGCGGACGGCAATGCGCAGTAATTCTCAATCAGACGTTCGTTTGGTGCGTGGTAGTCATATTGTGACTAAACGGCTATTTGATCATGACAAATGCTACTTCTTTCAAGGGACTGATGGCCGTATCATTTTTGCGATTCCCTACGAGACAGATTATACATTAATTGGAACCACGGATCAGGATCACGAAGATTTCTCGATCAAACCTGTCTGCACTCCGGAAGAGCAAGATTATCTTATAAATTTCATCAATTCATATCTCGCTGACCCAATAACAGCCGACGACATCATTTGGGCATTTTCGGGTGTGCGCCCGCTTTATGATGATGGAGCAAGCTCGGCCTCTGCAGCGACGCGGGACTACGTACTAAAACTTGATGAAAGCCTCGGTGCACCGTCTTTAAATGTTTTTGGCGGCAAGATTACAACATATCGCTGCCTCGCTGAAAGCGCACTAGAAGAAATCAAAAAAGTATTACCAGTCAGTGCAAAACCCTGGACGGCTGGAGTTGCGCTGCCCGGTGGAGATTTTGCTGTCGACGGTGTTGAAGCGCTTTTAGCGCAGGTAAAGCAACGCTTTCCGTTTTTAGCAGAGCGGACTGCGCTCCGACTAGTGCGTGGGTATGGCACCGATGTTTCAGCAGTGTTGGGGTACGCCAAGACTAGAGGCGATCTAGGTCAGAATTTCGGCGCTGAGCTTTTTGCAGCTGAAGTTGAGTGGTTGATGGATAAAGAATATGCTCAGTCCGCAGATGATGTGGTTTGGCGCAGAAGCAAACTTGGCCTGAGAATGGATCAAAAACAGATAGGCGCATTAGACCAATGGATTAAAGATAGGCTGACAGCGGGAAACATCGTGGCAGCGGAGTGAGGGGATTGTAATGACTTTAGAACTAAGGGGCGTCTCAAAGTTGGTTGAGGGTGCTGTGCATATTCATCCTACTGATTTGACGCTAGAGAAGGGCACGATGAACGTGCTACTTGGCCCTACATTGTCGGGCAAAACGTCTTTGATGCGCTTAATGGCTGGCCTTGATGTTCCCTCTGAGGGCAGGATCCATTGGGAAGGCAAAGACGTCACAGGCATGCGCGTGCAAGACCGCAAGGTGGCTATGGTGTACCAACAGTTCATCAATTACCCGTCGATGACGGTTTATGAGAACATTGCCTCACCTTTGAGACTGATGGGTAAATCAGCGTCTGAGATTGATGCGGCTGTCAAGAAATCTGCTGATCTAATGCAACTCACGCCGATGCTCGATCGTAAGCCGCTTCAGCTGTCTGGTGGCCAGCAGCAGCGCTGCGCTTTAGCGCGCGCCTTGGTCAAGGATGCGGGACTGGTGCTCTTGGACGAGCCTTTGGCGAACCTGGATTACAAGTTGCGCGAAGAACTGCGTGTTGAGATCCCTAAAATCTTTGAGGAGGTCGGGTCGATTTTTGTCTATGCGACCACAGAGCCGGAGGAAGCTCTGCTGCTTGGCGGCAACACTGCCGCCCTTTGGGAAGGGCAGGTGCGCCAGTTCGATCTCACTCCGACGGTTTACCGCAGGCCAACTGATGCCGCAACAGCGCGCGTGTTCAGTGATCCACCCATGAATTTCCTGAACGTCAGTAAAACCGGACCTAAGATCATGTTTGGTGGTGGACAGAGTTCGATTGCAACAGGTCCAATGGCTGATTTGACTGATGGGCGTTATATCGCTGGGTTCAGGGCCAACCACGTTGAAATCACTGCTCAAACCGCAGGTTCTATGTTGTTTGATACCAAGCTTGTCATGACAGAGCTGACGGGTTCAGAGACGTTTGTGCATTTGGACCACGGTGGCGAAAAATGGGTTGGTCTGATATATGGGGTGCACAACTTGCAGCTGGGGATATCGTTACCCGTCTATATCGACCAAAGCCATGTCTACATATTCAACGAAAATGGCGACCTCGTCGCGCCCGCGTCTTACGCGCTCGCGGCATAGGGAGAGAGACCATGGCAAAAATTACACTGAATAATCTGGCGCATTCATACTATCCAAAACCCAAGGTCGAAGACGACTTTGCGTTGAAAGAGTTGAACTATGATTGGGCTGACGGCGAGGCCTATGCTTTGTTGGGATCGTCTGGCTGTGGAAAATCCACGCTCCTCAACATCATTTCGGGCCTACTGCATCCCTCCCAGGGCCGTATTTTGTTTGACGGTCTTGATGTGACCCATGCTTCAACAGCGGACCGCAACATCGCACAGGTGTTCCAGTTTCCAGTAGTCTACGACACGATGACTGTTCGTAACAATTTGGCATTCCCGCTTAAGAACCGAGGCGAAGACCCATTGTACATAGCGGAGCGTGTGCAGCAAATCGGTCAGATGATCGGCATGGAAGCCGAGTTGGACAAGCCTGCGAATAGTTTGACAGCTGACGCCAAGCAAAAGATCAGCCTGGGCCGCGGGATGGTGCGCGAAGATGTTAACGCCCTGTTGTTCGATGAGCCTCTTACCGTAATCGATCCCCACATGAAGTGGGAGTTGCGTACTCAGTTGAAATCGTTGCACCACGAATTTGGTCATACGATGATTTACGTTACGCACGACCAAACAGAAGCGCTGACGTTC
>DLZA01000303.1 GCA_003447515.1 Paracoccaceae bacterium | reverse complement strand
CCTTCCATGGCTTTTGCTTCGTCCCAAAGTTTATCCATTTCTATGAGGTCTGACTGCTTAGGTGTTTTTCCATCCGTTTCTAACGCATCCTCAATGTATTCAAACCGCCGCTGAAACTTGCGATTTGCACCTCGCAGTGCTTCTTCTGGGTCAATTTCTAATTTCCGCCCTAAATTAGCCAAGACAAACATCAAATCTCCAAATTCTTCGACCTGTTTTGCGTAGGGCATAGTTCCTTTTGCCTCTACCAGTTCGGCACATTCTTCTTTAATCTTTTCAAGAACTTGAATGGCTTCTGGCCAATCAAACCCGACACGGGCGGCACGCTTTTGGAGTTTTACAGCACGGGTAAGTGCCGGCAGGTTTTTGGCGATCCCATCGAGTGTTCGCATTTTGGTATCTTTTTTTGTTGCACGTTCAGTAGCCTTAATCTTTTCCCAATCAAGGGTTTGTTGGGAGGCGGTTTTATCCCGGTTTCCATCGCCAAAGACGTGTGGATGTCGGTGGACCATTTTGTTTGAGATATTGTTGATTACAGAGTCGAATGTAAAATATCCATCTTCACTGCCCATTTGAGTATAATATACAACTTGTAGCAGTAGATCGCCCAGCTCGCCTTCTAGTTCGGTCATGTCATTTTGATCAATAGCATCGGCAACCTCGTATGCCTCCTCGATTGTATAGGGAACGATAGAGGCGTAAGTCTGTTCAATATCCCAAGGGCACCCTGTCTCTGGATCGCGCAGCCGTGCCATAATTTCCAAAAGGCGTGATAACCCAGCGTTTGTATCCATACATCTCTCGTTGGATTCGTCTTTACTCATGGCGCGGAGTTCCTCAATAGTTGTCGAAAGCAAGAAGGACAGAAATTATGGCTGTGATCAACCGTATTGCGGAGTACTTCGACGAAATGAAAGGGTGGCGACGGCATATTCATGCACATCCAGAGTTGGATATGGAATGTCATCGCACGGCAGCGTTTGTGGTGGAACGTTTGCGAGAATTTGGTGTCGATGAGATACATGAAAAAATTGGCGTGTCTGGAGTTGTTGGTATAATCAACGGGTGCGGTGAAGGGCCGACGATTGGGCTTCGAGCGGATATGGATGCGCTTCCGATGCCAGAAGAAACGGGGCTGGAGTATGCGAGTACGGTCCAGGGTGTGATGCATGCGTGTGGGCATGATGGGCACACGACAATGTTGCTGGGTGCGGCGAAGTATTTGGCTTCGACGCGGAATTTTTCAGGCAGAGTGGCACTCATCTTTCAACCAGGCGAAGAGGGCTCTGGTGGTGGGAGGTATATGGTTGAGGATGGGCTCTTTGAGAAGTTTGGAATTTCTCAGGTCTTTGGCCAACATTCGTTGCCTAATTCGCCTGTGGGTAACATTGAAACCTGTCCTGGCCCGTTGCTCGCATCTGCTGATGATTTTGAAATTCATATTATCGGGTCTGGTGGGCATGCAGCGAGTGCGCACGAGACCGTTGATCCCGTGATGATCGCAGTGAACATTGCAAGCGCGTTGCAAACTATCGTGACTCGAAATGTGGATCCGATTAAGACAGTCGTACTATCGATTACGCAGATCCACTCAGGCACAACCCATAACGTGATACCGGAAACTGCGATGCTTGGTGGGACTGTGCGTACGTTTGACAAGGGTGTAAAAGCGCTGATGGTTGAACGGATGACAGCAATTGTGGAACAGACCGCGGAGATGATGGGAGGGAAGGCGAGGCTGGATTATAACTATGGGTACCCAGCAACGATTAACGATACGGTAGAAACAAATTTTGTTTGCGATGTGGCTGCGGAGATTGTTGGTGATGACCGAGTTGTTCGTGATATGCCACCAACTATGGGTGCTGAAGACTTTTCCTATTTATTGGAGCAATCACGGGGTAGCTATTTTTATATTGGTAATGGAGACACGGCATATTTGCACCACACTAAGTATGATTTTGACGATGAAGCTAGTCCTGTAGGAGCATCTGTTTTTGCACGGATTGTGGAACGGGCACAGCCGCTCAATGGTAACTAAAAAAGTGTGCAGGTGAGGTCGATGTTGTGAGCACGTTGTTAGGCAGGTCTGGTGGGTCAGATATCCGAAGTCCGGAATGGATTATGAGGTTTGTGTTAGACTTTGAAACAGAATTAAATCAGCGTAAAAAGGGAACAATGCTCGCTGTGTTTGCAGAGCTGGTTAGAAAATAGTGTTGATAGGCAAGAGGTAGTGGATCCTCATTTCGAGTGTGTTAACTTGATTATTTGAGGTTGAGTGCAACCATCACTGATAGAAATTACGCGGTTGTAGTAAATGACGCAACATGGCGTTCTTCCAATCGACTTTGTTCTTTTTCAATTGGGGATTAGTTTAACGGAAGCGCGAAATTTTAGGAGACAGGAATGTCTAAAAGCTACGTACCACCAAAAGTTTGGACTTGGGATGCTAACAATGGCGGCAAGTTTGCCAACATTAATCGGCCTATTGCTGGGCCGACACATGACAAAGATCTTCCTGCGGGAAAACACCCGTTACAGCTGTATTCGCTGGCAACACCAAATGGTGTTAAGGTCACTATAATGCTTGAGGAGCTGCTGGCACTGGGCCATAAAGGTGCTGAGTATGACGCTTGGTTGATCAACATCAGTGGCGGGGATCAGTTTGGCAGTGGCTTTGTAGATGTGAACCCAAACTCGAAAATTCCAGCGCTGGTGGATCATTCAAATGAAACGCCAACCCGCGTTTTTGAGAGCGCCTCAATTATGCTCTATCTGGCAGAGAAATTTGGCGAATTTCTGCCTAAAGATCCAATGGAACGAACAGAGACTATGTCTTGGGTGTTTTGGCTGACGGGATCGGCACCATATTTGGGTGGTGGCTTTGGCCATTTTTATGCCTATGCCCCAGAAAAATTCGAATATTCCATTAACCGGTTTTCCATGGAGGTTAAACGTCAGATGGATGTGTTGAATTATCGCTTGGGTGAAACGGAGTATTTAGGGGGGTCCGAGTACTCGATTGCGGATATGGTAACATGGCCATGGTATGGCGCCCTATCGCAGGGAAAATTGTATGAGGCAGGCGCATTTTTGGATGTGGCTTCGTATAAAAATTTGCAGCGTTGGACTGATCAGATTGCGGAACGCCCTGCTGTAATCCGTGGACGCAAAGTGAACCGTGCCTTTGGTCCGTTGAAGGATCAATTGCGTGAACGTCACGATGCATCTGATTTTGACAAAAAGACTCAAGACAAAATCGAAACGGCTGAAAGCTAACATAGTCCCAGCGTGGGGTATGGTGAAACCTGCCCCCTAGCGTTCCAAGTCAATCGAAAGCAAATTAGGAGTCCGATATGTTTTTTTCTTCAAAAGCAACTACCGTACCTGCAGCGCAAGAGTGCCTACCTGGTCGCAGTAATGAAATTCCAACAGCTGAGATGCATTTTGTGAGTGGTCGCCCGCTGAAAGCGCCAATCCCGCAGGGGATGGAGCAGGCCATGTTCGGGATGGGCTGTTTTTGGGGTGTGGAGCGGATATTGTGGAACCTTAAGGGCGTTTGGTTAACGGCTGCAGGGTACGCCGCGGGCTCCACGCCAAACGCAACTTATGAAGAGGTGTGTTCGGGTAAGACTGGTCACAACGAAGTCGTTTGGATTGTATTTAATCCCACCGAGATTTCATATGAAAAGCTACTGCAAGTTTTCTGGGAAGGGCATGACCCAACGCAAGGGATGCGTCAGGGCAACGATCGCGGCACGCAATATCGGAGTGGGATTTATACTTATTCAGATGTTCAAATGGTAGCGGCTAAGGCAGCTCGTGAAACCTTTGCCCCGCGTCTTCGTGAAAAAGGTTATGGCGCTATCACGACGGAGATTTTGGTAGCCCCGAAATTTTTCTATGCCGAGGATTACCATCAGCAGTATTTGGCAAAGAACCCTGCAGGTTATTGTGGAGTTGGCGGGACGGGAGTGACGTGCCCGGTTGGTTTAACTTCATAATTTGTTGGTTGGATAAATCACTGCGGAGTTTCTTAAGGATTGATTGGAGGATTTATATTTTTGCATTGGTTGAGGCCAATACATCTTTGTGAATTTAAAATTCGTTGGCTCTCCGACCATTCTGCTTGTGTCTAGTTTGATGAAATCGGGCACGGATACGATGCTTTGCCAATGTATTTTGGAACCGTTGAAGCCTGCAAGGCTGGCTTGACGCTCGCAGCGTTGAGTTATAATCGCAGTAGGCTCTTTAAAGGATTGTTAAAATGCCGACGTTTACTGCTTTGACTACGTTAAAGGATAAGGTGGCAGCGCAAGCTCTTGCGGATGCGTGTGAAAATTTGTTGTCAGAGCCGACAGGGGTGGGGGTGTTCGAAGTTGAGGATGGGTCCAACACTTGGGAAGTTGGCATCTATTTTGTTGAGAAACCTGACGAAATTGCGTTGGATTTATTGGCTGCAATGAACGGCGCGCGTCCTTTTGCGGTATCGGAATTACCTGAAACTGATTGGGTTGCCGAAGTGAAGCGCGAATTGGCACCTATAACGGCGGGGAGGTTTTTTCTGTATGGATCGCATGATGCTGATAAAATTCCTGACGATTGTGTGCCCCTATTGATCGAAGCTGCAATGGCGTTTGGAACGGGGCACCACGGTACGACACAAGGCTGTTTGCAAGCACTGCACAATTTAGCCAAAAGGGGATTTGTTGGCAAAAGCGTTGTAGATTTGGGTTGTGGCACCGCTGTGTTGGCTATGGGTGTGGCAAAAATTTGGCCAGGCGTCGTTTTGGCCAGTGATATTGATGAAGTGGCTACTGATACGGCAAGTGCCAATATAGCCTGCAATAATTTAGGTGGGCGTGTGAATGTTATAACTTGCGCTGGTTTTGACCATCCGCTTCTGCGAAACAATGCACCGTACGATTTGATCCTAGCCAATATTTTGAAGGGACCGCTGATTGCGCTGTCCGAGGATATGGGTGAAAGCTGTTCTGCTGGAGGGCATGTCATTCTGTCTGGCATTTTGAATGAACAGGCTGGAGGTACAAAATCCGCTTATGAAGCTCATGGGTTTGTGGAAGTAGAGCATTTGATTGTTGGTGAGTGGTCAACACTTTGTTTGCAAAAACGCAAATAATTTGGGGTGTTTTAGTTTCAATTCATAAATA
>DLZA01000145.1 GCA_003447515.1 Paracoccaceae bacterium | reverse complement strand
ATAGGGCCACGTTTAAATGAGAGTATGGTCTTTACTGTCGCTCCACGCACAACGCTGTTGATGGTGATGTGGCGCGTTGGAAAATTATTTCCTCGTTCAGATCGTTCGCCCACAATGATACCACATACATCTGCACGGATTGCTTCACAAACCAAAGGTCGCATTCGTGAATTGAACCGGATCACATCTGGCTTTTACATTAGCCAAGCCTTGGAGTTCCGTGCATGATCCCAAGTACTGTCATAAAAAATTTGACAATGCGGGCACTACCGTTTTCGAATGCGGTCAGTAAAGACCTGCCTTTGGGCCAATTACTGCGCCTATCGTTATTTCAGATTTCCGTCGGCATGGCAGCAGTGATGCTGCTCGGAACGTTGAACCGAGTTATGATCGTAGAACTAGGCGTCGCAGCGACCATCGTCGCTATCATGATTGCCATTCCTGTACTTGTTGCTCCGTTCCGTGTGCTGCTAGGCTTTCGGTCAGACAATTACCGCTCCGCCATCGGGTGGAAACGTATTCCGTACCTGTGGTTCGGTTCTCTATGGCAGTTTGGTGGCCTTGCGATCATGCCAATGGGGTTGCTGGTTCTGTCTGGCGACCAAGCAGTTGGTCCTGGGTGGGCAGGCGAGGTTGGTGCAGCCCTCGCGTTCTTATTGACGGGTCTCGGTATGCATATGACGCAAACTGCGGGCCTTGCTCTTGCAGCAGATCGCGCAACGGAGGAAACGCGACCACAGGTGGTGGCATTGCTTTATGTAATGTTTCTGATTGGTATGGCTGTTTCGGCGCTGATAGTGGGCGCATTACTCCAAAACTTTAGCGCGCTTCGCTTGGTGCAAGTAGTCCAAGGCACAGCCGTTTTAACAATCGTCCTCAACGTGATTGCCCTCTGGAAACAGGAGCGCATAAACCCAATGACAAAAGCGGAACGCACAGCCCCACGCCCCATTTTCCGTAACGCTTGGAACGATTTGGTATCTGGTGGTGACGCGGGCCGTTTGTTGGTTGTGGTCTTCCTCGGTACGATTGCATTTAATATGCAAGACGTTCTGCTGGAGCCTTACGGTGGTGAAATTCTTGGCCTGTCCGTTTCATCCACCACACTACTAACAGCGGTTTGGGCAAGTGGTGCACTGGTTGGGTTTGGTATGGCTGCGAAGTGGCTGAGAGACGCGGTTGATTCGTACCGCACGGCGGCGCGAGGCATTCTAATTGGGCTCGTGGCATTCTGCGCCGTGATTTTTGCAGCGCCTTTAAATAGCACAATGATCTTTTTCCTAGGCGCATTTGGTATCGGTACTGGCAGTGGCTTATTTGCCATAGCCACACTAACAGCGGCCATGACACTGGAAAACACAGGCTCAGCCGGCAAAGGTCTTGCCCTTGGCGCTTGGGGTGCGGCACAGGCTACCGCCGCAGGCGTTTCAATCTTTGCAGGCGGCGCCATTCGCGATACGGTCAGCCTTGCGGCCACCAGCGGTGTGCTTGGCCCAGGTCTAAACAATGCGTCGACAGGCTATTCTGTCGTCTACCACATCGAACTAGGATTCCTATTCGTCACACTCATTGCATTGGGCCCGCTAGTAAAAGCGCGCTCCATTCAAGACCCGAAAGGCGGCCAGCTTGTTCTGACCGAATTTCCAACATGATATACAAAATATTGCATACCAACGGAGGACACCAATATGGTTGGCACTGAATTTTTTGGAAACTTTGATCTGGCGAGCGCTGCTATTTGGCTGTTCTGGCTGTTTTTTGCGCTGCTGGTTTTCTATTTGCAAACCGAAAACATGCGCGAAGGCTATCCGTTGGAAGATGACGACGGCAACCTCGCACCAAACCAGGGCCCGTTCCCTCTACCAAAAGACAAAACGTTCATCTTACGGGACGGTCGTGGCGAATTGACCGTGCCATCAGGCGCACGCGGTGACCGTGATAATCTTAAACTGGAACGCACAAGCGTTGCCGCTGGTTCTCCCTATGTACCAACAGGCAATCCTATGAAGGATGGGGTTGGTCCTGCAGCTTGGGCCCCACGTCAAAACCACGCAGAATTGGATGCGCATGGTCACGTAAAAATTCAACCAATGTCTGAATTGGCAGATTTTTCCGTGACAGCTGGTCGGGATCCACACGGCAAACCCGTTGTTGCGGGCGATGGCGAAGTGATTGGTCGCGTGATAGACATGTGGATTGACGTACCAGAGCAGGAAGTTCGTTACTTGACTATTGATCTGAACCCGGAAGGCGATGGTAAAACTTGCCTACTGCCCCTTAACTTTTGTCGCATAAGCAAAGACCGAGTTACAGTTCGCGCACTATACGGTGAGAATTTTAAAGGTGTTCCAAAGACTAAGAAAAAGTCAGAAATTACACTCCTCGAAGAGGAAAAGATTATGGCTTATTACGGCGGTGGAACGCTTTATGCAGATCCAAAAAGGGCAGAGCCTTGCCTGTAAACTAACCAAAAAATGTCAGGCCTTCAGCCAAAGGCCTGACATCTACCAAGGGACAAAGAACATGCATCATGATGACTTTAAATTCGAACCTGTACGCGGCTTACCAGAGGCATTGCCCGAAGGTGAACACATCCTTTGGCAGGGCAGTCCTAATCCGCTGCAACTCGCTAAGGATGCGCTAGCTCTGAAATGGGTGATTGGATACTTCACGCTCTTGGCTTCTTGGCGCGTCATGGTGTCCTCCATCGACGTACCTTTTGGAACAGCCTTAGGGCATGGAGTGCCATTCTTGATAGGTGGTGTCTTTGCCTGTTTAATTCTTATCGGCATAGCTACTGTGCAGGCGCGATCCACCGTTTACACATTGACCAACAAACGCGTTGCAATGCGCATCGGCGCGGCGCTGACAATGACGCTGAACCTACCATATGTTTGCATCGGGAATGCCAACGCTTCCGTACACAAATCTGGAATCGGCACTATCGCTTTTGAAATGACAGGGCAGACACGCCTGTCCTACTTGATGACATGGCCTCATGTGCGCCCCTGGTACATGGCCAAAACGCAACCCGCATTCCGCGCCATTCCAAACGCCGCACATGTTGCGAAAATGTTTGCAGAAGCTGCAGAAACCCGTGTCTCTCAGCCACAAGTCACCCGGGTTGCACGGCTTGAAGCCGTTCCTGCGGAGTAAATGGCCATGAACTCTCAAACAGCCTCACTCGCCAATCAAATGAAGCATCGAGATCGTGACATGGTGCCGCGTTTCCTGGTGATTGCTATGTTTTCCCTTATGCTAATTTCACTATCACTTGTAAGCTATGCTCAATGGACAGATCACCCAAATACGGGAGTTTTGAAATTTAGCCCGATTGAAAAAGAAATTACAGTTTCGTTGGTTGGGGATCGCAGCAAAGGTATTGCAATTCATGACATGGGGGGCAATCAGCTGGCCCATTCTAACCTGAAAAAAAGTGGTTTTATCGATGTTATTTGGGTGTCAGTAATGCGCCATCGGACAGTCCAGAACAAAGATATATCTGCTCCCATCCGAATTATACGCCGCCAAAACGGCCACACCGCCATATTCGATGATACAACAGGCTGGTCGATCGAACTGATTGGCTATGGTCAAGATAACGTCGATGCTTTCGCCAAGCTGATCGACTGAACTGAATTCATAAGGGACTATAACTATGGGATTATTCACAAGAACAAAAGAAACTGCCCCCTGCGAGGTCACTATCTCACACCGTTTCGAAGAATTGTCTGCGCATGTAAAATTTTTGAATGGTGCGGTCGTAAACCCTGGTGACAGTGTTCAAGTACACGGATCTGAAGTCATGGCTGCCTACGGCGAGGTTGTGTGTGAGAAGCGAGAAGCTACGATTACCCGCGCTTCATGGTTGGAGGCACAATGGACCCGCTGGACAGGTGACTTCGAATTTATGGAACTATGTGAATTTTCATTCTCTGATGAGGTTCTATCATGAACGCGCCAAAACATTCCGCATACGCTGATACGGCCGAAGAAGCGATTGCAGCACAAGATGCTTTAGATGGACAAACAATGACATCTGAAATGGCGACCGAAGTTGCTATGCAGAATACCTTGCTGACTCCACGATTTTACACAACAGATTTTGCCGAAATGGATTCCATTGATGTCAGCCCAGTTCGCAAAGATTGGGATAATCTTATTGCTGGAATGAAGGCAGACCCAAATAAAGGTCATTTCAAAAAAACTGACGAGTGGGAGGCAAATTGGGAAGGTATGGACCCAGCACTTAAGGCTGAGTTCATTGATTTCTTGATCTCAAGCTGCACTGCTGAATTTTCAGGCTGCGTTTTGTATAAAGAAATGAAACGTCGTGGCTCAAACACCGACATCACCACCCTGTTCCAATTAATGGCGCGAGACGAAGCACGCCACGCAGGCTTTATCAACGATGCCTTGCGAGAAGCAGGCATTCGGGTAAACCTTGGGTTCCTTACCCAACAAAAGAAATACACATATTTCCGCCCAAAATTCATCTATTATGCAACCTACCTATCTGAAAAGATTGGTTATGCCCGTTACATAACCATCTTCCGTCACTTGGAAGCACACCCTGACAAACGCTTTCATCCGATTTTCCAGTGGTTCCGCGAATGGTGCAATGACGAGTTTTCCCATGGTGAAGCATTCGCACTTCTGATGAAAACTGACTCCAAACTGACCGAAAGCTTTATCAACAAGTTGTGGATTAAGTTCTTTTTGACGGCAGTTTATTCCACCATGTGGGTGCGTGATCATCAAAGACCTCTGTTTCACAAAGCTCTTGGCGTGGACGTGACGTGGTACGGCCAAGAAGTGTTCCAAAAAACATCTGAAATTTCTAAACAAGTGTTTCCGTTCACGCTTGATATCAATCATAGACGCTGGCGACCGAATCTCGATCGGATGGAAAAAGCATCAGTTCAAATCGCTAAGGCAAAGGAACGCAGTGGTATTATTGGTTTGGTGTCTCGTCTGACAGGCATGGCTAAAGCAGGTATCGCATTCGCGTCTATTCTGACCATCCCTTCGATTCCAAACGATGTACCAGATAGCCCTGTTATGGTGCCTTCATACTGATGCTGCTGTCCCCCTGGATAGCTGCCCTTGTGGCAATATTCACCTGGTGGTTTTTCACTGGGGTAATCCTGTTTATTGTCCGCAAATCTGATGGAAGTAAAGAAGTGGCGCACAGTCGGTCCGTGTTTTTATCGATACCGTTTGCAGCTCTTGGGGTTGCAGGACTTTTCATATCAGCAGCGGAACTCACTACGATAAACGTATATCTCGCTTTCATCTCAGCACTGCTGGTTTGGGGTTGGATAGAATTGGCATTTTTGGCAGGGATCATAACTGGTCCCGAACGTACCGCTTGCCCTGACGATATTAAGGGGTGGGATCGGTTCTACCGCGCTTATTCCACGTTGATGTATCATGAATTGCTGCTGGTTAGCAGTTTGTTAGTTATAGTTGTTATTTGCGCGAATGCGGCCAATACGATTGGAATGTGGACCTATCTTATAATGTATGTTGCGCGTATTTCGGCCAAGCTGAATCTATTCTTTGGGGTCCCACATATCAATACAGAATTCGTTCCAAAGCCACTTGAACACCTTAAAAGCTATTTCACTCAAGGCCGCATAACAATTGCCTTTCCCATTGGTGTAACGTTCCTCAGCCTTGCCTTTGCTTGCTTTATAGAACGTTGGATAGCATCTGAAACTTCGGCGCAGGCAATTGGCTTTGCGCTTTTAACATCAATGGCGGCACTTGCTGCGATTGAACATTGGCTGATGGTAGTTCCACTACCTGATGCGAAGCTATGGCGCTGGATGCTGCCCAAGCCAACCCCAGTTAAGACAGGAGATTCTCATGAACTTTAATGCAATGTTCCAATCCCAGCTCGACGCTTTGAAAGAAGAAGGCAACTATCGATACTTTGCTGAACTGGAACGTAAATGTGGAAAATTCCCACATGCAGCAAACCATGTAGATGGTGAAAAGCGGGATGTAACGGTTTGGTGTTCAAACGATTATCTGGGTATGGGTCAAAATCCACTAGTCATCGGCGCGATGTGCGAAGCTGTACAACGCACCGGCACAGGTGCCGGTGGAACACGTAATATTTCTGGCACAAACCACGACCACCTATTACTGGAGGCTGAACTGGCAGATCTACACCAAAAAGAAGCAGCCCTCCTTTTCACATCTGGCTACGTGTCAAACTGGGCGGCTCTATCCACACTCGGTTCGCGTTTAGAAAACTGTGTCATCTTATCAGACAGTGGCAACCATGCATCCATGATCGAAGGCATCCGTCATTCTCGCGCCCAAAAGGTAATTTGGGAGCACAACAACGTGTCCGATCTTGAGGCAAAGCTTGCAGCCCTGCCAGCAAACATACCAAAAATTGTAGCATTTGAATCCGTCTATTCAATGGATGGCGACATTGCTCCGATCCGGGAAATCGTTGAAGTCTCCGAAAAATACAGCGCAATGACCTATCTAGATGAGGTCCACGCAGTTGGCCTTTATGGTCCACGAGGCGGTGGCGTTGCCGAGCAAGAAGGTTTGATGGATCGCATTACGCTCATTGAAGGTACACTTGGTAAAGCCTATGGCGTTGTTGGTGGCTATATCACGGGCTCTACCGCGCTGTGTGATTTTATCCGCAGCTTTGCGTCTGGCTTTATTTTTACTACAGCCCTGCCGCCGGCAGTAGCAGCTGCTGCGCGAACATCTATTGCTCATCTGAAGGTTTCAGATGACGAACGTATAAAACATCGTGCTCAAGTGGCCAAACTCCGCGCGGGCCTTGATGCTGCTGGCATCCCACACATGCAAAACGACAGCCACATTGTGCCTGTAATGATTAAAGATCCGTTAAAAACAAAAATGCTAGCTGATTACTTGATGGATGAATGGGGTGTATATGTGCAACCAATCAACTATCCAACGGTTCCAAAAGGAACCGAGCGCCTGCGGTTTACCCCGTCACCACTGCATAATGATGCAGATATTGCACATCTAGTTGGTGCTTTAGAGCATCTGTGGAAACAGTGTGCTATTGCCAGTGCAGTCGCTTAATTCTTCAGACTGGCGATCAACTGCGCCAGTCGAAAAAGCCTTGGCCAGCTTCTGCCAACAGCTTCTTTGCCATAGCAATACCCGCGTCCACACCATCATCGACAGGCACTATCACATCATCACTTATCGATTCGGATCCATCAGGACGCAACACTTCACCACGTAAACGCAAATTTAGTCCTTGGAGCTCCGCCAAACCAGCAATTGGCGTTTCGCAAGATCCATCAAGCGCGCTTAAAAACGCACGTTCCGCCTTCAACCGCTGTCCTGTGGGGCCATCGTGAATTGCAGCTAACATATCCGCCACTACAATATCGTCAACACGGCGCTCAATCCCAATCGCTCCCTGTGCAACCGCGGGCAGCATATCATCCACCCCGATCGCATACATTGGCACTTTGGGAATTTTCATACGGTTCAGACCAGCCATAGCGAGGAATGTTGCTTCAGCAACACCATCATCCAACTTTTTTAAACGTGTCTGCATATTACCACGAAATTCCACTACTTGCAGATCAGGTCTTTTGTACAAAAGTTGTGCACGGCGGCGCAAGCTGGACGTACCAACAACTGTGCCCTCGACCAAATCAGTCAATCCAGCAGCACGGGGCGAAATAAATGCATCACGCACATCTTCCCGCGGCAAGTAAGTTTCAAGCGTTAATCCTACCGGCTGATCTACGGGCATGTCCTTCATGGAATGCACCGCAATATCAATATCCCCGCGCAGCAGTGCTTCTTCAATTTCCCGTGTGAACAGACCCTTACCACCAATATCTTTCAGCGGACGATCTAATACCCGGTCTCCAGTAGTTTTAATGATCACAATTTCGAATGCTTCGAATTGCAAATCAAACGCTTTAGACAGACGTTCGCGGGTTTCGTAGGCCTGTGCGAGTGCCAAGGGCGATCCGCGTGTGCCAATCTTCAAAGCTTTAGTCGGGGTGGGTAATTTATTTATCATAAAACACTACTAGACATGTAAACTCAGCCTGACAACTCTTGTATATAGATGCCGCTCCAGTGCATGATGTTAACAACGAAATTTAGGAGCTTTCGCACCGCTATGACGATCCAAAAAACCATCCTACGCGCGCTCGCAGGCGAAGCTCTTGAAACACCCCCAATCTGGATGATGCGCCAGGCAGGTCGTTATCTTCCAGAATACCGCGCAACACGCGCTCAGGCTGGTGATTTCCTATCATTATGCTACAATTCTGAATTGGCAGCAGAGGTAACATTGCAGCCAATTCGCAAATATGGTTTCGACGCATCTATCCTATTTGCAGATATCCTTTTGGTTCCGCAAGCACTCGGCGCCGATCTGTGGTTTGTTACGGGTGAGGGCCCACGCTTGTCTACAATTACAACCCAAGCCGAGCTTGATAAATTAAAACCTGCAACAGACATCCACGACCACCTCAGTCCAGTTTACGAAACTGTTAAAATTCTGAGTAAGGAGCTTCCATCCGAAACCACTTTAATCGGTTTTGCAGGTGCACCTTGGACTGTTGCAACTTACATGATAGCGGGCAAAGGTACGCCTGATCAGGGTCCAGCACACACACTTAAGAGTGAAAATCGTGTGGTCTTTGATGGCCTAATGCAGCATATCACCAAAGCCACAATTTCTTATCTGCAAATGCAAATTGATGCGGGTGCCGAAGTAGTAAAACTGTTCGACAGCTGGGCAGGATCGCTCAAGGATCAAGATTTCATTGATTATTCAATTAGACCGATGGCTCAAATCACTGCCGCACTAAAAATATCCCACCCCAAGACACCAGTTATCGCATTTCCGCGTGGTGCTGGGCACGGATATAAGGGCGCACACGCGGCAATTGGCTCTGCTTGCGTTGCAGTTGACGATACTGTTGATGCTTCTTGGGTTGCGGAAAATGTACAAATTGATGGCTGCGTTCAGGGCAACCTAAAATCATCCCATATGGTCACAGGTGGCGAAGAATTAGTCTCTGAGACACGCCGCATTGTGGACGCGCTGAGAGGTGGACCACACATCTTTAACCTTGGGCACGGCATAACACCCGATGCAGACCCTGAAAACGTACAGCTGATGATTGATACCGTACGGGGCAGCTAACTCCCACTCTTTCTTCCAACAACACTGACAATTTTTAGAAAACACTTAGTACCACTTTGCAACAGGCGGCAGGCTCATCAACACAGCATTTGCGTCATGGCCTGTCTCCAATCCAAACTTGGTTCCACGATCATAAACCAAATTGTATTCTGCATACAAACCTCGATGTTGTAGTTGAACTTCTTTGTCAGCATCACTCCACTTCTGAACGTGGCGTTTGTCCACTAGAGGTGCATAGGCAGGCAAAAAAGCAGAACCAACGGCCTTAGTCAGTTGGAAGTCCACGTTCCAATCACCAGTGTTGCGATCGTCGTAGAAAATTCCACCAACACCACGCGCACGATTGCGGTGTGGGATATAAAAATACTCATCTGCCCATTTTTTTAACTCATCATAAAGCGTGTCACCATGCGGATCACACGCGCCCTTCATTGCAGCGTGAAAATGTGCCGTATCTTCGTTGTATTCGATGCAAGGGTTCAGGTCCGCGCCACCGCCAAACCACCACGCATGTGGGGTCCAAAACATCCGCGTATTCATGTGAACCGCAGGTGCATGCGGGTTTTGCATATGCGCCACAAGTGAAATGCCTGACGCCCAGAACCGCGGATCATCCTTCATCCCAGGAATACCCTTTCGCGCTGCCATAGCGTTCTGTGCACGTGTACCTAACGTTCCATAAACTGATGAGATATTTACACCAACCTTTTCAAAGACACGCCCACCGCGCATTACACTCATTTCACCTCCACCGGCGTCAGATCCATCATCCGACATGCGTTTAGTCTTAGTCACCTCAAACACGCCAGCTGGTGCGTCCGCATTGTGGCGCAACTCAATGGCATGGAACTCAGCCACAATGGAGTCACGCAAGCATCGAAACCAATCAGAGGCCTGGGTTTTTTCAGTTTCAAAAGTATTTGGCATTAACTTCATCGTCTTTCATTAACAATCTTCTTGTTGTGTCTTGGCTGGCTTATCAGGTCCAGAGAGAATTGAATTTGACCCATGTCAAATTGCATGTCCCATTTCATTAGTTTCTTGTCTAAGCTCCAGAAACGATTGAATTAAATTTGCAATCATTGGCGCGTCTTCCTCGTGAAGCAAATGCCCAAATCCAAAAATTTCGTGATAATTTCCATTTGGCATTTTTTCGGCACAGGTTTTTGATGTTTTATGTGGCACCGCTTTGTCACCTGTCGCAGCAATCAAAATGGTGTTGGCCGTATTTTCTGGCAACCGCTCCAACAGTCCATCCAGCGTCCACTGTGCCATCATTTGTAAAGTTCCGTTTACATGATTACGCGACCCAACAAGAGCACGGTACCAACGCAAATCTTTAGTTGGCAAATGACTACCCGTGCCCTCGATCAGACGCTCCACTGATTTTGGCCGCGTCGCAGAAGCTTTAAAAATATCAGCAACAAACGGCACCATTGCCAATGTTTTAGCAATGATCGGAAACACCACACCCGCTAGTCCATCAAAATTTCCAAGGGCGGCGTTAATGCCAACAATACGAGGTGCGTTTGGCTGCATCATCTCAGCCATACGCAGACTGATGGCTGCCCCTGCTGAGTGGCCAATAATCATGTCAGGTGTCCAACTTTGATCGTGACAAAGAGCCAAGACGTCCTCTGCCATTTCGTCCAAACCACACCGACGGTGTAAACCCATTTTTGTGAAGCCCTGCCCCGGCAAATCAATGCAAATCACACGGTTCGATTGAATTAACAGTGGGAACAAATGCCGCCAACTTTGTGCGCCACCACCTGCTCCATGTAACAACAACAACAGAGGCCCTCGACCCGCCTCTTGCACATGCCAACGATGGGGTTTGCAAGCCACAAACCGCGAATGTTCAGCCATTGGCCAATCCAATTTATGCGTGGCCCATTCCAAACGTCAAAGTTCCAATGCAGTCGAAACTGTTTTCGAAACATTTTGCGCATTTGCCCGTGGCAAAGCTACGTAGTGCCCATTTAAAATCTGCGCCACCGCCTTCAAACTTGGTTCGGGCCGACGCCCTGTATCCAGTATTAACGTATCCACACCTCGCGCAGCAAAGCCTTTGGCAACACGCTTAGCATCCAACTCGGCTTTAGTACGATCAGCAGTTCCATCAAGCGCGATATTCCCACGCCCATCTGTTAGTAAAATTACGCTCGGCAACAAACCCTTTTTTCCCGACATGAGCGCCATATCAAATGCTGTTTGCAATCCTGCAGCTAGTGGTGTCCCACCCCCACCGGCCAGCGCATTAAGCCGTCGTTTCGTCAGCACAAGCGACCGTGTAGGTGGTAGCAAAATCTCCGCTTCTGTCCCGCGAAATGAAATAAGGGCAACATGATCACGCCGGGCATAAGCTTGACCCAACAACAACTCAATCGCACCTTTCGCTTCGCCCAGTCGCGCCGCAGCAGCAGAGCCAGACGCATCCACGGCAAAAATCAAAACTCGGTCAGATTGTATTTCATACCGCTTGTGGCGCAAGTCAGACATGCGAACCTGCGCGCCCATATGGTTTAAAATTGTACGTTTTCGAATCGTTTGCCACGGCAAGGCTGCCCGCAGAGTAGCCACCAAATCAACACGCGCATCCGATTTCTGCACTGTATCTCGTGCAGGCAAAGGTCGCCCACGACGGTTTCCAATTTGGCGTTGTCCTGATCCAAAGCCCACCACTTTAGCGGTACCACTTTGGGAGAGTTTCATCAAGATATCCGACGGCAACGCAGCCTTCACAGCCTCTAACAATATATCCTGCGGAATCATATCCAAAGTGGTTTGTTGTGTCTCTTCATTCTCATTTTCTAGTGGCTCTGGTCGGTTTGTCTCTTCAGCTTCATTGTTAGGTATTTGCTTGGCACGATGGACATAAACCAACTCCACCGCAATTCTCACATCATGCTCTTCTACAAACGTGCGCCCGTTCAGCGCTGCGTTGGTCTTGGCAGCTTTTAACGCAAAAGTCGCTGCACGGGGGCTCAAAATACCCAACTTTATCGCAAGAACAACAAGCGTTTCCGGTAAGTCATCCGGAATATTAACACTAGAAACAGGAACAGTTTGGAGTGTGATATCCTCAGCTTCAATGTCATGCAGTCCAATATCATCCAAACTGACTTGAAACGCTAACCGATCAGCTAGCCTAAAAGGCAGCGCTTCGTCTTCATCCACACCTTCGTCAAGCGCTACTAGCACGTGTCCACAATCTGAATCTAGCACTTGTGCAAGTCGCGTAGACATATATGGGGTTGTTCGCTCTGCCATCGGCAACATCAAAACAGCTGGATAGCAATCAAAGACACTACGCTGCATCACCAATGAGCCACTGTTCAACGTGGCTGTTAAATCAATGTTTTCATCTAAATCATTCGACGTCATGGCTGGATGCAGCCGCAGCGACGCACGCTCTACCTTACCAACTTGCCTTATAAAAGCATCCCTCGCAGGCCCAACTCGCGCTCGCACACAAATGCCACCCAAACCAATTGGGTCCATGGTCAAAAGGCGCAAAGCCGTTATGGCACGCTGCCATGAAGTCATCTACACGCCCAGCACATCTTCAACAACACGCACAACGCGTGCATCGCTGCCTGATTCGTCCAGTGGGTCGCGACGTAATCGGTGGCGCAGGGCTAGCGTCGCAACATCTCGCACATGCGACCGCGTCAACGCGGTGTCGTCACGAAACGCTGCATAAGCCCGCGCAGCCTTTAACAAAGTCAATTCACCACGCAGCCCGTCCGAGCCTAGCTTAACGCACAATTCAGCAATATCGCGCAGCGTGGCGTCAGAAGTTTTCAACTTTTTCATAGTTTTTCGGGCGGTCAAAATCTTATCTTGCAAGGCCGCATCCTCAGCCTGCCAGCGCAACATAAAAGCAGCATTGTCGTTATCAAATGCTTCACGACGTTTGATCACTTCTACCCGTTCGTCGATGTCAGTTGATGATACCACATCCACCGATAAACCGAATCGATCCAATAACTGGGGTCGCAACTCACCCTCCTCTGGGTTGCCAGAGCCAACTAGCACAAACCTTGCAGCATGACGGATAGACAAACCTTCGCGCTCAACTACATTCACCCCCGATTGTGCCACATCAAGCAACAGATCAACTATGTGATCTTCCAGCAAGTTCACTTCGTCAATGTATAAATACCCACGGTTTGTTTGCGCCAATAGACCTGGCTGAAACGCCTTTTCTCCCGCTGTAAGCGCTTTTTCAATATCGAGTGCACCAGTCACCCGATCCTCTGAAGCACCAAGGGGCAGGTCGATTACTGGGGTAGGAATGGTATGCCGCGTTTTGTTTCTAATACCAGCCCAGTCCGGGCAGTCTTCCAACTTTTCACTATTAACGGGACAACCCTTGATCACCTTGATTGGAGGAAGCAATGCCGCGAGAGCCCGCACAGCTGTAGATTTACCTGTGCCGCGGTCTCCAAAAACCAAAACACCACCGATGGTCGGATCAATGGCTGTTAGGATCATAGCCCGTTTCATATCTGATTGGCCGACGATCGCCGAAAATGGGAAGGGATGTTTCATACGCTTTCCAGTGCTTTTTCTGTATGGGCCGCTAAAGGCGATTTTCCGTTCCAAGTGCCCGCATCAGACAAAATGGAAAATCGAGCATAGAGCTCTTCCGCAAACCAATCTTCGCGGCGTACCGCTTTGATAGCCTCAGCGTGGGGACCGGTGCGAGCAAATTTAGACATATGGGCAGCATCAGGCCAGATCGAAAAGGTCACTTGATGCAGCCAAGGCACCTCGCCTATTCCTATTTTGAACAAAACATTGGGATCATTACCGATTACCTTCGAAATATTCGGAACCCTTTTCCAAAATCGCATCAGAATACTAGGGCGAATCGTGGCCCTTGTCAGGGCAGCCAATGGGCCAATACCTTGCAAATCGGCTTCCACGAACGGTGTAGTTCCAGCCCATTCACCGCGCACCGATGAGGTAGTCATAAAAACAGTCCAGTTTTCGGATGCCTTTTTGCGATAAGATTTGAAAATATTGCTTTCACTCATACGCCTACGAGCAACCTCTTCGCTCGGCCAAGTTGTCAGAATTGCGTAAACAGCAGTATTTGGGACTGGAGTAAACCCTTCGCCAATGCCTGATCCACACAGCTTCCAGAAACCTATATCAGGGACACTACCTATTTGCTTGCGAGCCAGTCCCATCATTGCAAAAGCCCACAACCGCACCTGCAGCGCATTGAACTTGTAAAAGCTAAGACAGACAACCTGTGACACGATAGGTGGATTCCCAAACTGTAAACAAACCGTTACATATTATTAAAGATAAGTGAAGTTAATTGACACTATGATTGTAAATCAAACTAGACAATCGTAAGGTCGCTTTATGAACACTGACTCTAACTCTGAATCACAAAATACGCGTGCCATTGTAATAGGTGCGGGACTTGGTGGGTTGTCCGCTGCAATGCGTCTTGGGGCAAAGGGATATGCCGTGACTGTTTTGGATCGTTTGGACCGTGTTGGTGGGCGTGGATCATCTATCACACAAAACGGCCACCGCTTTGATTTAGGACCAACTATTGTGACCGCCCCACAAGTATTTGAAGACCTATGGGCCGCTTGTGGGCGCAATTTTTATCAAGATGTTGATTTACGCCAGATGGACCCGTTTTACGAGGTCCGGTGGCCTGATGGCACAAAATTTAAAGCCTGTGGTGACACAGACCGCATGAGAGCGGAGGTTGAAAAGATCAGCCCATCTGATGTGTCCGGCTATGAGAATTTCCTCAAAGACAGCGAGAAACGCTTTCAGGTTGGCTTTGAGCAGATGCTCACTAAGCCAATGCACAAAATTTGGGAAACTCTGCGCGTATTGCCCCAATTTGCGTGGTTGAGGGCGGATCAATCCATTCACAAGCTGACCACCAAGCGCGTGAAAGATAAACGTCTGCAAATGGCTCTGTCATTCCACCCTTTATTCATCGGCGGTGATCCAACACGAGTAACGTCCATGTATGCGCTGGTTGGATATCTTGAAAAAGAATTCGGCGTACATTACGCGATGGGCGGCGTACAAGCGATTGCTGATGCCATGGCCTCTGTTATCCGTAACCAAGGTGGTATCATTCGGCACAATACAGAAGTTGATGAAATCTTGCTCTCTAATGGCAAAGCTTCTGGTGTAAAAACGATAGATGGCTCCGTCCTATCCGCACCTCTTGTCATCAGCAACGCAGATGTAGGCCACACGTATGACCGCTTGATGCGCAACCATCCAAAACGCCGTTGGTCAAAGAAAAAACTATCGCGCAAACGTTGGTCCATGAGCCTATATGTTTGGTATTTCGGTACAAAAGGCACTGCAGACCTTTGGCAAGATGTAGGCCATCACACGATTCTGAACGGCCCGCGCTACGAGGAATTGCTAGACGATATTTTTATCAATGGCACTCTGTCTGATGATATGAGCCTTTATATCCATCGTCCGGCATTAACCGATCCAACGGTAGCTCCTACAGGAGATGATACTTTTTACGTGCTATCCCCTGTACCACATCTTGGCTGGGACAACGGCGTTGACTGGAATAGAGAAGAACCAAAATACCGAGATAAGGTCACCAAACAATTAGAAACAATTATTCCAGGTTTTCGCGATCATATCACCACCGAAACCATCTTTACGCCCGAAACATTCCGCGACAGATACCTTTCACCTTTTGGTTGTGGCTTTTCGCTCGAGCCGCGCATTTTACAAAGCGCTTGGTTTCGCCCCCACAACATCAGTGAAGAAGCCAAAGGCTTGTTCCTTGTGGGCGCTGGCACGCATCCTGGTGCAGGCTTACCGGGCGTTGTAGCAAGCTCTGAGGTACTTGAGACCATGATTCCAAACCTATCAAAACAAGTCAAAGACGTTCGGATGGCAGCCGAATGATTGCACACAATGATCTAGAACATTGCCGTAGCGTGATCAAAACAGGATCACTTTCTTTTCATGCCGCATCAAAACTTTTGCCATCTTCCGTCCGCGATCCCGCATTGGCATTGTATGCTTTTTGTCGCCTTGCAGATGATGAAGTGGATGAAGGAAACGCTAAGGGACGTGCAGTTCTAGATCTACAAGAACGCCTCGATCTTGCCTATCGAGGGACGCCAAAAAATGCACCTGAAGATCGGGCATTTGCTGCCATCATCGAAGAATTTGACATGCCCCGTGCCCTACCCGAGGCTCTTCTTGAGGGTTTGGCATGGGATGCCGTAGAACGCCGTTATAAAACCCTTTCAGATGTACGGAGTTATTCAGCTCGAGTAGCCAGCGCTGTCGGTGCAATGATGTGCGTTCTGATGCGAGTGCGTGATCCAAACGCGCTTGCGCGCGCTTGTGACCTTGGTGTTGCCATGCAGCTTACAAACATTGCCCGCGATGTTGGCGAAGACGCACATCAACGCCGCGTTTACCTGCCAACCGATTGGCTGCAAGAAGCGGGCATGGAAATAGAAACTTTCTTTAAGGCACCTAAACCCACTCGCGAAGTCCGCAGCATGGTACGTAGCCTTCTGGCAGAGGCACACCGACTGTACATCCGATCTGAAGCAGGCATTTCCACTCTACCATTAAATGCTCGCTGCGGGATTTTTGCAGCGCGCTATATCTATGCAGGCATCAGCGGTGCTGTCCGCAAAAACCAGCACGACAGCATCAATTTCCGCGCTCGCACGAGTAAAGCAACCAAACTTAGGCTGATTGGCAAATCCGCAATCCGTGCGGCTGGCACCACTATTATGCCAACATCACCGGTGATTTTCGCCGCACCCCTGCCCGAAGTAAAGTTCCTTGTCGACGCCGCTGGCGGAACAGAGCCTAAACTAATCGGTCGCACTGAATCCTTGTTAGACACGCTGGCAGAACTGAAATCACGTGAAGTTCACAGTTATTCCAAAGGAATAGCTGCAGAATAAATGCAGCCGACGCACCCATGAGTTTATTTTTATTTCTTCTGTTTTTTCTGGCCTGTACAAGTGCAGGCGCTACGGGTGCCATGTTCCCACCTGGGGAATGGTATAAAACTCTGAATAAACCTTCATGGACGCCACCCGACTGGGTGTTTCCCGTGGCTTGGACTAGCATCTATATCCTGATTTCCATCGCAGGGGCACGAACTGCCAGCATGGATGGTAGTGGCGTCGCTCTTGCTTTTTGGGCCTGCCAAGGGGCGTTTAGCACACTGTGGACACCAATCTTTTTTGGCCTGCGCCGTTTGAAAGGTGCGCTATTGGTAATGGCTCCACTGTTCGTCTCAGTCCTTGGCGCAACCATTGCAATGTTCCAATTAGATTTCTGGTCAGGGCTATTTTTTCTCCCCTATCTTACTTGGGTTACAATTGCAGCCATGCTCAACTATAAGATGGCACAGTTGAACCCTATGACCAAACCGCTCAATCTCTCAAAACTTTAAAATTTCCATTTTGTTCTTCGCGGAACCCGCATGGCCAGCATAGGTTTTAGCAACGGCTGCCCATATCTATTCAGGTCCAGCGCCTCATGCACTCCACGCACCACTTCTCCGTTTACTTGAGTTTCAACTATAGAGCGAGAATAGAATGGCGCATCCAACATTGGTTTTATCTGACGCGGTATCACCCCTGCATCTGCTCGAGTTTCACGACGCAAGGCCCACATAGTGCGTTTAAACGGTGTACGTGGTGGCGCATTCACAAGTGATGCTAAACCATTTTTGTCAAAGGCTATAGACGCTTCCAACCGCGTCCCATCCCGCCGATCTGCATCATAAAAACACGTAGAACCGTCTTGCGTCGGGAACCGCCCCCACGTCCAATAACTGAAATCCTGCTCCAGTGGGCGCGTGCCAAAATTGCTATCAAAATACCCGTGCCCGTCAAACTGCCAACCTTTCGACTCTAAATCTACATTGATCCGCGAAGTTGGTGCAAAAGGACGCCACACATGAGCGCCGTCTGTTGTCAAAGGTAGTTCAACTGAAGTCACAGCACTCGGTGTCAACCGAATTTGCCCCCGGATCCGTGAAACCAACGGCAAGGAGGACACCTCATTGATATCAATCACCAACTGCCTATCCTGCCACGCCATTTGTGATGGCCCAATTTTCAGTAGGTCCTTTGATTGCCGTAATGCGCTTGTGCCACGATCAGTCATCGAAAATCGTCCCTGCGGGCCATAGGTCGCCACGTTAATGCAACAGTTGTTCGCAGGGTTGCGACGACCCGACCAATGATACCAGGGCGAAAACACCGACCCAATAAAGCCAATGATGGAAACCGCCCTTAGCCCATCATCGCTGACTCCATCGACGTACCACCATGCGTATCCACCTGCTGGGACGTCGATATCGAAGTTTGGTCGTTCAAGATCGCCTCTACCGCGTGCTTCGCGGAGAGTGTGGCCATCGGCACCCCCGCCCCCGGATGCGCCCCGCCTCCCACTAGATACAGCCCGCGCATCTTGGTCCGAGCTGTCGGGCGTTTGAACGCCGCCATCAGACCATGTGGGGATCGCCCGTAAAGCGACCCGTTCGACGCTGGAAACATCTGCCCGAACATCTGTGGCGTGGTTAGACTGCTCCGTTTGGGCGTCGGCGAAAACGTCAGGCCGAAATCGGCTAGACGGTTGAAGACTTGTGCCTGACATTGATCAATCTCCTTGAATAGTGCTGGGTCTGCTGACAGCGCGGGTGGCGCGTTTAGAATAATTTCGAACCGCTCCAAAACGCCGAGCGATTGAGTACGATCGCGATCTTGCGCATGAACGTACAGTGTCGCGTCTGTTGGGTGTTTACCTTGCGCCAACGGCCCAAATTCTGCTTTTTGCTCATCAGCAAAAAATACATTGTGCTGTTTCAGATCAATGCCTCTGGGCACGGCTGCAAAAGTATGAACCAAAGCGGACAAGCTGCGCGGCTCCACACACGGTGTGGTCACTGATGTTCTGGCGAAGTGACCCAAATCACCTTGCGCCAAGGCGCGCGGATCACCGTTGAACAAGACGCCATCGGCTGCGATACGCTCATCCCCCACATGCACAGCACAAACTTGGTCCTTTTGAGTTTCAATCCGCGTGACATGCGCATTGTAACGAAATTCCGCGCCACGCGACTTCGCCAAATCCTCAATCGCACAGGCCAGCATATGCATGCCCCCAGCAACGGACCAAACACCTTGCGCTTCCGCACCCCAGATCAAGCTTAGGATCGATGGGCTGTGATACGGGCTGCCACCAACATAGGTTGCATAACGCCCAAACAATTGCGCCAGTTTTGGATCTCTGAACCGCTTGTTCAGAGTTTTTGCTAAAGACAAGTGCGGCGCCATCGCCGGAATAAGTGAAGGATTTCGTAGTACATGGGACGTCAGCGCTGTTTGCGTTGGCACCGCTGCTTGCAACATTGGCACGTTAAAAGCATTAAACAAACGCTTAGCATCCATCGTAAACCGATCAAATGCGGTGGCAGCCTTTTTACCAAACACACCTCTGATATTCGATCGACTGGATTCTTGATCTGCATGCAGGTCAAGCTGCGTACCATCCGCCCAAAAATGTCGGGCGATAGTTTCAATTGGTGTCAAAGTTACATGATCTTCGAGCCGCGCGTTCACATCTGAAAACAAAGCTTCAAACACAGGCTTCAAGGTGAGGACTGTTGGACCTGCATCAATCGGTCCTACAGCAGATGGCACAGTTCGCATTTTGCCACCACAGGTGTCGTGACGCTCCAATACCGTGACCCGCACACCTTTATGGGCCAACCGCAGCGCCGCTGACAATCCGCCAATCCCAGCACCAACAATTACAACATGTTTAGGTATTTGCACCATTTGCAGCAGAACCCTTTCAACCAGTATTGTTGACATTACAATGCAAAGTGTCCAGTCTAGTTTACATTAATGTGTAAGTTTTAGCTTACAGATCACGTTGGAGGCTTCCCTCATGGGTTTTGCAACACGCATAGACACCGCCATTCACCAAGCGATTCGTTTGGGTCAGGCGCAACCGTCCCCTGCTAAACTGGCCTCAGCATTACATTATACGGTTACCCCAGGGGGTGCACGGATTCGCCCAACGATCTTACTGAGCGTTGCCAAAGCGTGCGGCGACGACAAACCTGAACTGGCCAATGCCGCCGCTGCTGCGCTCGAACTGATCCACTGCGCATCACTGGTGCATGACGATCTACCCTGCTTTGACAATGCGGATACACGACGTGGAAAACCTACTGTGCACAAAGCATTTAGCGAACCACTAGCCATCCTCACAGGTGATAGCCTAATCGTGATGGCGTTTCAGGTCCTCGCTCGCGCCGCATCCATCAACGCAGATCGTACCGCCAAACTGATGCTCGTGCTTGCCAACCGGACTGGAATGCCTAATGGCATTTGTGCCGGTCAAGGCTGGGAAAGCGAAGATAAAATTGATTTGCGCGCTTACCATCGTGCCAAAACCGGAGCTCTATTCATTGCCGCCACACAAATGGGCGCTATCGCCGCTGGACAAGACGCAGAGCCTTGGGAAGAACTCGGCGCACGCATTGGCGAAGCCTTCCAAGTAGCCGATGATCTGCGCGATGCGCTTTATGACGAAGAAACACTTGGTAAACCTGTTGGTCAAGATGACTTGCATGGCCGCCCCAACGCAGTTGCCAAACTCGGCGTTGAAGGTGCAATTATCCATATGAAAGACATTCTTAGTGGAGCCATCGCTTCCATCCCAAAATGTCCTGGCGAAGCGATGCTCGCCCAGATGGTTAACGCTCAATCTGAAGCATTGACCCCCATGAAGTGGCGCACAAGACAGCCATCGATAACACCGGGCGGGTAATGGCGGGTGTCCCGTTAGAACCAATTATGCAAGGCCAAAAACGTTTTTCTTTTCGTGGCTGGCAAGCACGGTTAATCGCATCGCGAAAATTCCAGAAGTGGGCGGCACAGTTCCCCATAACACGCCGTCTTGTACGTCGCGAAGGCGAAGCACTGTTTGATCTCCTCGCTGGCTTCTGCCATTCGCAAATCCTTATGGCACTGGTGAAGTTCGACATACCCACTATCCTAATGTCTGGCCCTAGGACAATCGATCTGCTAGCAGCGCAGAGCAATGTTCCACCCGAACGCATGGCGATATTATTGCGCGCAGGCACGGCGCTTGGCCTGTTGAAGTCGAGAAATGGTAAGAAATATGCACTTACACGGACAGGTGCAGCCCTAGCCGGTGTGCCAGGCTTGCCCCAAATGATCCAACACCACGACGTTCTCTATCGCGATCTAGCTGACCCAGTTGCATTTTTTAAAGACGAAGTAGACACTGAACTGGCAAATTTTTGGCCTTATGTTTTCGGCAGTGATGTAGACCCTGCCATTGCAGATACCTATTCCGAACTAATGGCCCACAGTCAAATTCTCGTTGCTGAAGATACCCTCCGCGCCATCAATTTTTCCAACGTGAAGAACTTGATGGACGTGGGTGGTGGATCTGGTGCATTTCTTTGTGAGGTCGCCGCAGCAGAAAAACACCCGCACCTGACGCTCTTTGATCTACCCCAAGTGGCTCCCTCCGCTGCGAATCGTTTCGCGCAACATGGCCTGTCAAAGCGTACCACTATCTGCGCTGGTTCCTTTCGCAGCGATCCGTTCCCCCAAAACGTCGACGCTATAAGCCTGGTTCGTGTACTTTATGATCATGACGATGCCTCAGTCCGCAACTTGCTGAAAAAATGTCGTGCCGCCCTACCGAAAGCAGGCCGCTTAATCATTTCAGAGCCGATGTCAGGCGGAGTTCAACCCGAACGTGCTGGCGACGCTTATTTTGCACTCTATACCCTCGCAATGCGTACTGGCAAAGCACGATCCGCACAAGAGATCGCAAGAATGTGTAAGGAAGCTGGCTTTAAAACTGTGCGCTTCCCCAAGCCAATGCGTCCCTTTGTGACGACATGTTTGGATGTAAGCGTTTCCTAAAACTACATTTGTCCATTTTAGTTGACTCTTAGTTGTCCATTTTAGTTGACACTTTATTATGTCAGTTTTACCTTACAGATAGGACAACCTGCCACACCCCGACTCGTGTCGGAATTTAGGCAGCTGAATACATCAGGGGAAACACTTGCAAGCAAGCGCCGTGATATTAAAAGGGCCAAGAGATTTGGCGCTCGAAACTGCAAAGGTCAAGGCACCCTGTGCAAACGATATTGTTGTGGCGGTCACGCACTCTGGAATCTCTACAGGCACAGAAAAACTCTTCTGGACTGGGGAAATGCCACCTTTTCCAGGAATGGGCTACCCGCTTGTTCCAGGATATGAAGCTGCTGGCGAAGTGGTCGAGGCGGCACCATCCACAGGATTTAAAGTGGGCGACCGTGTATTTGTACCGGGGGCAAACTGCTATGAAGATGCATTCGGTCTGTTTGGTGCTGCATCAAGCCTTTTAGTTTCTGATGCCTCCCGTCTAACCCGAATTGATTCGTCACTTGGGGCCGAAGGCGCGCTGCTTGCCTTGGCTGCAACCGCCCGTCATGCAATCGCTGGCCCAAACAAATCTGTTCCTGATCTAATTGTTGGTCACGGCGTCTTGGGCCGCTTGTTAGCCCGCCTGACTGTGGCAGCTGGAGCACCTACCCCTACTGTTTGGGAAACTAATCCAATACGGCGCACTGGCGCAGAAGGGTATGACGTGATCGACCCTGCCTCTGATAAGCGCCGGGATTATACATCCGTCTATGATGCATCCGGCAACACTACCGTTTTACCGGAGCTCATCAGCCGCATTGCTAAGGGTGGCGAAATCGTTCTAGCTGGCTTCTATTCAGAGCCAATCAGTTTTGCTTTCCCACCCGCTTTTATGAAAGAGGCGCGCTTCCGCATTGCCGCAGAATGGACGTCAGAAGATCTCATGTGCACGCGCGCACTCGTTGAATCGGGCTCATTGAGTCTTAGGAATCTTATTACCCACACATTGAACGCAGTAGATGCCGGTGACGCCTACAAGATAGCCTTCTCTGATTCAGACTGTTTAAAAATGATTCTCGACTGGAAAGGTCACGCATGACACTAGATGTTCCAAACCTTAATGGTGACGCCAGCATTACCGATTTCGACCAACGCCTCCGGGAAGAAGCGCACGAAGATCTGGCCGATATCATCGCCGAAGAGCCTAAATCCAAGACCCAGATCATTGCGATCTATGGAAAGGGAGGTATCGGGAAATCCTTCACTCTTGCGAACCTCAGCCACATGATGGCAGAGCAGGGCAAGCGCGTGCTCCTAATCGGCTGCGATCCCAAATCTGACACAACGTCGTTACTGTTTGGCGGCAAAGCCTGCCCAACTATTATAGAAACGTCCACACGCAAAAAACTTGCTGGCGAAGAAGTCGCCATCGGTGATGTTTGTTTCAAGCGCGGCGGTGTTTTTGCGATGGAACTGGGTGGGCCAGAAGTCGGGCGTGGCTGTGGTGGGCGTGGTATTATCCACGGGTTTGAACTTCTAGAAAAGCTCGGCTTTCACGACTGGGATTTCGACTACGTTCTTCTAGATTTTCTTGGTGATGTGGTTTGCGGTGGCTTTGGTCTTCCTATAGCCCGTGACATGGCGCAAAAAGTTATCCTCGTAGCATCCAACGACCTACAATCCCTGTACGTTGCAAATAACGTCTGCTCTGCAGTTGAATACTTCCGCAAGCTCGGTGGGAATGTCGGTGTGGCCGGTCTTGTAATCAACAAAGATGACGGATCAGGTGAGGCACAAGCCTTTGCTAATTCGGTAGACATTCCCGTGCTTGCATCGATCCCACAAGACGACGATTTGCGCAAGAAGTCTGCAAATTATCAGATCGTTGGCACGGACGCCTCCCCCTGGGGCGGCTTATTCGCAGAGCTTGGTGTTAACGTAGCGGAAGCGCCACCGGTACGCCCGACGCCACTTGACCAAGATGGATTGTTGAACCTTTTCGATGCATCCGAAACCGGCGGAAACGTAGTTCTGGAACCTGCCACTGACCAAGACATGCGCGGCAAAAATTCAAAGCCAAAAGAGAGCCTGGAGGTCGTATACGACAATGTCTGATGAAGTCGTATATGACACCGCCGCCGCGGTAGAGGTTCAAACCGGAACCGAAGTAGAGGGCCGCGACGACCCTGTGCCTCAGGACGGTTTGGGCTGCCATTCTGGCTCCACCATGGCGAATGCTGCGCGTAGCGCGGGCAAGTCAGAAATCTTAGATCAATACGCCAAAGATTATCCGCAAGGTCCACACGATCAGCCACAATCCATGTGTCCTGCGTTTGGATCCCTGCGCGTAGGTCTTCGCATGAAACGCACCGCCACAATCCTGTCAGGGTCCGCTTGTTGCGTGTACGGTCTGACTTTTGTGTCCCATTTTTATGGTGCTCGTCGCTCTGTGGGCTACGTTCCATTTAATTCAGAATCTCTGGTCACAGGAAAACTTTACGAAGATATTCGCGATGCAGTTCATGCCTCTGCTGATCCAGAAAAGCTAGATGCAATTGTTGTGACAAACCTCTGCGTGCCGACGGCATCAGGTGTGCCACTGCGCTTACTACCAGAACAAATTAATGGTGTACGAGTAATTGGCATCGACGTCCCAGGCTTTGGCATCCCAACCCATGCAGAAGCAAAAGACGTACTGGCAGGCGCAATGCTTAAATATGCGCGGGAAGAGGCGCTATCTGGGCCAGTTCAAATGCCCGAAGGTGGCAAATCAGACCGACCAACAGTTAGCCTACTTGGTGAAATGTTCCCTGCAGATCCTGTTATGATTGGCGCAATGTTGGCTCCAATGGGCCTCGCTGCTGGTCCTGTAGTTCCTTGCCGTGAGTGGCGTGAGTTGTACGCAGCTCTTGATTGCGGTGTCACCGCTGCAATCCACCCATTTTACACTGCATCCGTACGCGAATTCCAGGCAGCAGGTCGCCCGATTGTGGGTTCTGCCCCAGTTGGGCGCGATGGCACAATGTCATGGCTTGCCAATATTGGTGATGCATTCAACGTCAACAAAGGACAAATCGCATCCGCACAAAACACCTTCTTGCCAGCGATTGATAGCGCATTGAAAACGAAGCCAATCAGCGGCACCATTACACTATCTGGCTATGAGGGGTCCGAACTCCTTGTCGCACGCCTACTAATCGAAAGTGGTGCAGATGTACCTTATGTTGGCACTGCTTGTCCTAAAACACCATGGTCTATAGATGACGCTGCTTGGCTCGAGGCCAAGGGTGTTAAAGTTAAATACCGTGCGTCTTTAGAAGATGACTGCGCTGCAATGGAAGCAATCAAACCTGACCTTGCCATTGGAACAACACCGGTTGTGCAAAAAGGCAAAGAATTGGGCATCCCTTCCTTGTATTTCACCAACCTAATTTCTGCCCGACCTTTAATGGGTCCAGCAGGTGCAGGGTCACTTGCCGAAGTTATTAACGCCGCGATGGGCAATAAAGATCGCATGAACACCATGCGCGAATTTTTTGAAGGCGTGGGCACAGGCGACACCGCTGGCGTTTGGGAAAAATCTCCAAACCTGCAACCAGGTTTCCGTGCGGCGAACAAAAAGAAACTTGAAAAACAAGCGAGGGCTGCGAAAGCGGCGCAGATGATTTAAATGTTAGTGCAAGATCACGACAGAGCTGGAGGGTATTGGGGCGCGGTTTACGCATTTTGCGCCGTCAAAGGCCTACAATGTGTGATCGACGGACCTGTGGGATGCGAAAATTTACCCGTGACATCCGTACTACATTACACAGATGGTCTGCCACCGCATGAATTGCCAATCGTTGTAACGGGTTTGGGTGAAGGTGAAATGGGCGCCGGTACCGAAGATGCGATGAAGCGTGCTTGGGGCACACTTGATCCTGCCTTGCCAGCTGTTGTTGTGACGGGCTCCATTGCCGAAATGATCGGCGGCGGCGTGACACCACAAGGTACGAATATCCAACGTTTCCTGCCCCGCACCATTGACGAAGATCAGTGGGAATCTGCAGACCGCGCTATGACGTGGATCTTTACGGAATTTGGGATGACCAAGGGCCGTATGCCGCGTGAAAAGGAACGAGCCGATGGCGATGCGCCACGAGTGAATATTCTTGGGCCAATGTATGGCACATTCAACATGCCATCCGATCTTGCCGAAATCCGTCGTCTTGTCGAAGGTATAGGTGCTGAAATCAATATGGTTATGCCACTTGGCGCCCATGTAGGTGAAATGCGCAATCTAGTAAATGCCGATGCCAACATCTGCATGTACCGAGAATTTGGCCGAGGCCTATGCGAAGTCCTTGGCAAGCCATACTTGCAAGCACCTGTTGGCATCGATAGTACAACAAAATTTTTACGCATGCTGGGCGAAATGCTGAATCTAGATCCAGAGCCATTTATTGAGCAGGAGAAGCACAGTACCATCAAACCCGTCTGGGATCTTTGGCGCTCTGTTACGCAAGATTTCTTTGCTACCGCATCTTTTGCAATTGTCGCAAATGAAACATACGCTCGCGGTATTCGTAACTTTCTGGAAAACGATCTTGGCTTGCCTTGCGCCTTTGCTGTGGCTCGAACACGTGGCAAAAAAACAGATAATGATGAAGTTCGTGCCATGATGAACGAAAAAAAACCACTCATCGTGCTGGGCTCTATCAACGAAAAAATGTACCTTGCGGAAATGAAGGGCGGTTTTGGTCCAGCACCTGCCTTTATTCCAGCCAGCTTCCCGGGAGCTGCGATCCGCCGCGCTACTGGCACGCCCTTCATGGGCTTTGCCGGTGCTACTTATCTTTTGCAAGAAGTCTGTAACGGACTTTTCGATGCGCTGTTCCATATCCTGCCGCTGGGCACGGAAATGGATGCAACATCTGCAACACCGACACCTTTGCGCCGCGATTTCCCTTGGGATGCAGACGCACAGGCCAAGCTGGATGAAATTGTATCCAGCCACCCAGTTTTGACACGGATTTCCGCGGCCAAGACCCTACGCGACGCCGCTGAAAAGCGCGCCCTCGAAAATGGGTCTGAACGCGTCGTTCTTGAAACTGTTGAAGAACTGCAACCATCGAAGGGAGAGACGAAATGACTGATCTGTCAAACAGCAGAGATATTCGGGAACCACGTACAAAACCAGGTGTCGGAGTAAGACGCGGCGAATATTACACATATTTTGCACTGATTTTTCTGTTCGCGCTGCCTATGAACAGCATTGCTTACGTGTTGACCGCTCTGACCGGTAAAGCGCTGCCGTCCAAGGGTCCTTTAAAAGCAACTTGGTGTGAAGCGCGTACCGTTGCCGCTCAGATTTTCAAGCTCTGATCGGTCTAAGAATTCGATGTGCACCCAAATGGTTGTGCATCACAAGAGGTTCGCCACTCCCCCCCCGGGATTGGTGGATTACGGCGAGGGATGAGCCCTTGTCATAACCCGGCCGCGGGGGGCGCGGCGTCAGTACACTTTTTTCAGGAGAAAAAACATGGCTGATAAAAACGACCTTTCATTTACAGGTCTTACAGACGAGCAAGCGCAGGAATTGCATTCCGTCTACATGAGCGGACTCGCGATCTTCACTACGATCGCAGTTGTGGCGCATGTACTGACGTACATCAAACTGCCTTGGTTCGCTTGGTAACGGGAAGGAATTAGAAAATGGCACAGTTCTACAAGATCTGGCTTATCTTCGACCCACGTCGCGTTTTCGTGGCACAGGGTGTGTTCCTCTTTTTGCTAGCTGCGATGATTCATCTCGTATTGCTTAGCAACCCAGAGACCAATTGGTTCGACCGTGCCTTCGGCGCGGCTGAAGCAAGCGAATAAGCTCAAATTCAAAACAACGCTGCGGGCGGCTTGCTCCGCCCGCAGCAAACCTAACAGAAATTCGTGTGGCGTAGTCCTGACCGCAGGGGCCACACAATAGGAGGAAGAAGATGGCACAGCTCAGCTTCGAGAGAAAATACCGGGTCCGCGGCGGAACCTTGGTTGGCGGTGATCTATTCGATTTTTGGGTCGGTCCCTTCTTTGTCGGCTTTTTCGGCGTCACCACGTTCTTTTTTGCCGCACTTGGTACAATAATGATATTTTACGGTGCCGCACTTGGTAACACTTGGAACCCGTGGCTCATTTCAATTAATCCACCGGCACTTGAAGTTGGTTTGGGCATCGCACCTTTGGCAGACGGTGGCATCTGGCAGATCGTTACACTCTGTGCAACGTTGGCCTTTATCAGCTGGATGATGCGCGAAGTGGAGATTTGCCGCAAACTCGGCATGGGCTATCACGTGCCTTTCGCCTTTGGCATCGCGATCTTGGCTTACGTAACTCTAGTGATTATCCGTCCCGTTCTTTTGGGTGCTTGGGGTCACGGCTTTCCTTATGGGATTTTTAGCCATCTCGATTGGGTAAACAACGTGGGGTACGCCTATGGAAACTTCCATTACAACCCAGCGCACATGGTAGCAATTACGTTCTTCTTTACTACTTGTCTGGCACTTGCATTGCATGGATCACTGGTTTTATCCGCTGTAAACACTGGTAAGAATCGTGATGGATCCAACCGAGAAATAGCTACTCCAGATCACGAAGACACTTATTTTCGAGATCTGATCGGCTATTCAATTGGTCCACTTGGCATCCACCGCTTGGGTTTGTTCCTCGCGCTCAACGCTGTAGTTTGGTCCGCAATCTGTATCGTCATCTCAGGCACCATTTGGTTTGACACCTGGTCAAGCTGGTGGGACTGGTATGCTGAACTGCCCTGGTGGGCTGACCTGTAAGGAGGGATTAAAAAATGGCTGAATATCAAAATATCTTTTCACAAGTTCAGGTACAAGGCCCAGCAGAAATGGGTGTCGATCCTATGGGTACAGTGGCCGAAAGCCGCACCAACAGCGCGAGCTTTTCCAAGTTAGCCGGCTGGTTCGGCAACGCACAGCTGGGCCCAATCTACCTCGGACCGTTTGGTTTGGTGGCGATGGCAACAGGATTTGCTTGGTTCTTTATTGTCGGTATGTCCTTTTGGGCACAGGTGGATTACTCCCCTGCGCTATTTTTCCGGGACCTCTTCTGGTTAGCACTGGAGCCGCCCGCCGAAGAATACGGCTTGGGTATGGCACCACTGGATGAAGGCGGCTGGTGGATCATCGCATCTTTCTTCCTGTTGGTTTCCGTAATCAGTTGGTGGATCCGTACCTACCTTCGCGCAGAAGAACTCGGTATGGGCAAACATGTATCTTGGGCATTCGCTTCTGCCATCTGGTTATTTTTGGTACTTGGTCTTTTCCGTCCCGTTTTAATGGGATCCTGGAGCGAAGCTGTACCTTATGGTATTTTTCCACACTTGGATTGGACAAACCTTTTTTCACTGACCTACGGCAACCTATTCTACAATCCGTTCCACGCACTTAGCATTGCATTCCTCTACGGCTCGGCACTGTTGTTTGCAATGCATGGCGCGACCATCCTCGCCGTATCCCGATATGGTGGTGAGCGCGAAATTGAACAGATTGTCGATCGCGGTACAGCATCTGAGCGTGCAGCGCTCTTCTGGCGCTGGACCATGGGCTTTAATGCCACAATGGAAGGCATTCACCGCTGGGCTTGGTGGTTTGCAGTACTGACCACGTTGACAGGTGGTATCGGTATCCTGCTCACCGGCACAGTTGTCGATAACTGGTTCGTCTGGGCGCAAGAGCACGGCTACGCGCCGCTAGATGAGTAAGGAGCAAGACTATGACTGAGAACAACGACTACCTTCATTCTGGTAACGATCGGAATTTACGTCTGAGCGGCGAAGTTCTAATGCTGATGCTTAAAGGCGCAGGATATGCCGCCGTTGCCTGCCTGATCGTCGTCATCGGTATCTGGGCCATGTACGGGATTGGCCTTCTTCTTCCCGAAGAAAGCCGCGATACCGAGGACCCAACTCCGTTTTCGCATAACTTAGTGATCGAAGATACTGATTACGCCTAACTGAATTGGGCTTGGCGCCGCATACGCCAAGCCCAGTATTTTTGGAGCCTTGTCCCTTTGGCTCCGAAAACCGTCAGGGACCCAAATTCCTGACAGTCCTGTTGGCTACGGGAGACAGGGGATAGGGATCGCAAGAAAACTATCCCTTGTTCCCGAGCCAACAACAGGACGCATAAGAGGGGCACAGAATTTATGTTCTCCCAGCCAAGGACACATCACATGCAACGCCAAGAAACTCCACTTCTTAACCGCATCAATGCGCCCTCCGACCTTAAGAGTCTCTCGGATGTCGAACTTTCTGCTTTAACGCATGAATTGCGCAGCGACGTAGTTGAAGCAGTAGCACAAACAGGTGGACATCTAGGTTCGTCCCTTGGTGTTGTTGAACTGACCGTAGCTTTGCACGCCGTATTCGATACACCACGCGATAAACTCATCTGGGACGTAGGGCATCAATGCTATCCACACAAAGTCCTCACAGGTCGACGCGACCGCATGAGCACCTTACGTCAAGAAGGTGGTATTTCGGGCTTCACCAAACGGGCTGAATCCGAATTTGATCCCTTCGGTGCAGCCCACTCTTCTACATCAATCTCCGCGGCGCTTGGCTTCACCATTGCTCGCGATATGGGCGAACCGACAGGCGACGCTATCGCCATAATCGGCGACGGCTCAATCAGCGCAGGTATGGCATACGAAGCACTCAATAATGCAGGAGCCGAAGGCCGCCGCATGTTTGTGATCCTAAATGATAACGAAATGTCGATTGCGCCACCTGTAGGTGCCATGTCAAAATACCTCTCCACATTATACGCTTCGCCCGCAGGTGATCTACATAAAATGGCCGAAGGTTTTGAAGCGGCTCTCCCTGGACCACTCCGCGATCACGCACGACGCGCACGTCAATTGGTGACCGGCATTGTAGGTGAACAATCCACAATGTTTGAAAATCTTGGTTTTCAATATATCGGTCCTATCGACGGGCATGACATGGATCAATTATTACCAGTGTTGCGCTCTGCTCGCACCCGTGCGACGGGCCCAGTTTTAATACACTGCTGCACCGTCAAAGGTAAGGGTTATGCTCCTGCCGAACAATCACCAGACAAATATCACGGTGTTGCCAAATTCGATGTGGCCTCTGGCCAACAAAACAAAAAACGCCCAAACGCCCCTAGCTACACCAAAGTCTTCGGTGAAACATTAGCCAAGATGGCGGACCAAGATTCTAAGATTATAGGTATCACAGCCGCGATGCCATCCGGCACGGGAATGGATATATTTGCCCAATCCCACCCCAAACGCATGTTTGACGTGGGCATTGCAGAACAGCATGGCGTAACCTTTGCGGCTGGGGCAGCAGCAGGTGGTCTTAAACCTTTTTGCGCTATTTACTCAAGCTTCCTCCAACGGGGCTATGACCAAATTGTACACGATGTGGCCCTACAAAACTTACCTGTCCGTTTCGCTATTGACCGCGCTGGCCTTGTGGGTGCCGATGGTCCAACACATGCGGGTGCGTTTGATGTAGGTTACTTGTCTGCCTTACCAAACATGACCGTAATGGCGGCTGCAGATGAGGCAGAACTCGTCCATATGGTCGCCACTGCCGTCGCATACAACGATGGCCCCATCGCGTTTCGCTACCCAAGAGGTGAGGGCAGTGGCATCGTCATGCCAAAACAGGGCGAAGTTCTCGAAATTGGAAAGGGCCGCATCCTGAAACAGGGCTCGGATGTAGCAATCTTGTCTTTCGGTGCTCATCTTGGTGAAGTCGCAACCGCAATTGATTATATGGAATCTGTTGGCGTATCAGTCACACTTGCAGATGCAAGGTTTGCCAAACCTCTCGACACCGCACTAATTCGTCAGCTAGCAAAAAACCACAAAGCACTAATAACAATTGAACAGGGCGCACAAGGCGGATTCGGCGCAATGGTCTTACATGAATTGGCGAATACGGGACAACTCGACGGTCGACTTGCTGTGCGTACGATGACCCTCCCTGATCGGTTCATCGATCAAGCCGCCCCAGACGCAATGTATGCCGATGCAGGCTTGACTGCGATTGATATCTCAGCAACTGCATTAGAAGCAGCTGGCATAGATTATCAGAAATCAAAAGAGGGCGTTTAGCATCTATTCAGCCGCCTCAGTTGCGAAGATCATACTGCTGTGTTTTGATAGATAAATAGCAATCCAAGGTGTGAAAGCATCGGGATTAGCCACAACTTGCTCCCGTAGTTCTGCCATATCCACCCAACGGGTCGCCATAACCTCATTAGGATTCATATCCAGGGCAAGGGCTTCCTCTGTATCGCAAACAAAAACCTCAACAACTTCGTGTTCAATCAGCCCACTACCGACTTCAGCACGGTATTCCACCTGCCCACGATACTTTGGAGTCAGACCATTAATCCCCAGCTCTTCATCTAAGCGGCGCACAGCACAAAGGTTGGCTTGCTCACCCCATTGCGGATGCGTACAGCAAGTGTTCGTCCAAAGTCCTGGCGTATGATACTTTGACAACGCTCGTTGCTGGATAAGCGTCTTATTCCCAGCATTAACAAACACAGAAATTGCCTTGTGGCGAAGTCCCTGTTCATGGGCCGCTAATTTTTCAAAAGGTTGTAACAGCCCATCTTTCCAAGTTGGAATCATGATCGTTTCGGTCACGTACGCGTCTCCGCCACCAGCCCCAACAAATGCGCGAGGTTTTTAATGCCAATCTTAATGTGTGCCATCGGTCGGGCTTTGACCAAACGTTTGTTCATATACGCCTCAAACGTCAAACGTTGCACGTCTATGTCGTGGCACAAGCTGACGAATCTTTCACGACGTGCATCAGATCGATAATACGCATTTTGCATCGCACCAAGCACTTTAAACACGCTTTTATGCTCGCGCATAAACAATTTGCGCGCAAGCCGTAGGTCTTTCGCTCGTCCACTCTTCAAGCATGCCTCGGCCGCAGTTGCCGCCACACGACCGCCAACCATAGCGTAATAAATACCTTCACCAGATGATGGAGCCACAACACCAGCAGCATCCCCCGCGAGCACAATATCTTTACCATTGTCCCAACGATCCATCGGTTTAAGTGGAATTGGCGCACCTTCACGGCGAATAGTTTCACACTCAGCCAGACCCGACGCCACGCGCAGTTCTGCCGTCGCTTTCTTCAGATCTACGCCGTCCAAACCGGTACCCATACCTATGCTTGCAGATTTGCCATGCGGAAACACCCAACCGTAGAAATCAGGCGAAATTGCGCCGTCATAAATCACATCACAGCGAAGTGGATCATAATCCTCTCCAACAGTGCTGGGGGCTTCGATAATCTCGTGATACGCAATTACATATGGGATCTTGTCACCACCGGGGACCTCGGCTTTAGCCACACTGGACCGCGCCCCATCCGCACCAATGATCAGTTTCGTCCGCAATATGCATTCTTCGCCAGATGCCTTGTCACGATATATTACGCAAGTGCCATTGGCATCGCGTCCAATCCTGACAAACGTTCCTGTAAATCGCGTGGCTCCGGCCTGTTCGGCGCGTTCGCGCAGGAACTCATCAAAATGTTCACGGTCCACCATGCCAACAAAACCGTTTTCAATTGGAATATCCACACGCCGTTGTGTTGGAGAAATCATCCGTGCTGTATTAATTCGCGCAACTATCTGGCTGTCAGGAATGTCAAAATCTTCTATTAAACGCGGTGGGATCGCACCACCGCAGGGCTTGATCCGCCCATCCCGATCAATCATTGCAACTGACTTGCCCGAATTCGCCAAATCTGTAGCTGCTGTTGCACCAGATGGGCCGCCGCCAATAACCACTACGTCGTACATATTATTCTCCCACTATCAGTGGTGCATCTCCGCGCACCCTTTCATTTTTCATCACATGCAGTGCCATAAAAGCAGCTGCTAAAAATAATCCTGCTTCGCCTAGAAATACAACGCCAAAGGCAGGCCCATCAGCAACCGATAATCGCATTACATCTACAGCCGCCGCACCCAACAAACCTCCAAAGCCCGCCGCAATCGCCTGCGCTGCACCCCACAGCCCCATGCGTGTACCTTCACGTTTGCCTCGACCTTCAGACGCCAACGCCATCATCGACCCAATGGCCGCCACCGCAAACATGCCATTGAAGAAACCAAGACCAACCACCAGAACAAAAAGTGGTACGGCGAGTGATCCAACTCCAGCCATTGCAATCGCCACCAGAGCCACTGCAGATCCGATGCAGCCGGCAACCACCCAATGTCGCAACGCCCCAAATTTTAGCCCAGTAGCCACAATCCCAACGGTAAGCATTCCAGCAAAGACACCCCCATTTTGCACTCCACTCAGTTTTGTGGATTGACCAGGAGTGAATTCGAACACCAGCCCTGCAAACGGCTCTAAAATCAATTCCTGCATGAAATACGCATTCATCGAAAGGAAGACGAACAACGTGAAGTTCCGAGCATTACGCTCAGCCCAAATCTCACGCAGGCCCTCCACGAATGGTGTCGCGTCAGGTTCGCGTTGCTTAACTACCGTGCATTCAATTCCCCAGACGGCCAACACAGTCAGGGCCAGCGCTACAGAGACAACCGTCAACACAACAGCCATTAAGCGCAACGGTGAATATGGATCCAGAAAACTGCCCGCCACTCCGGCAGTCATCGCGATGCCAAAGATCATCATCAGCCAAGTAATCGTTGCCGCCGCCGCCCGCCGCGTAGGAGCAGTAGCAGTGGCCAATAGTGCCAGCAGCGAAGTACCCGACGCACCAACGCCTATGCCTATCATGGCATAGGCCAACACCGATAAAAGCAGTGCAGCAACGTATTGCGTTTCAAAGAGTGTTACGCCCAGTGCCGCCAGTAAACCACCCAAAGCAAGCACGACCATCCCACCAATAATCCAACGCGTGCGATTGCCACCAGTGTCTGACGTAAATCCCCATTTTGGCCTCGACATCTGAATGCCGTAATGCAGACCAACGAGCGCCCCAGGTAAGATTGCTGGCAAAGCAAACTCAACCACCATTAGACGGTTCAACGTTGATGTGGTCAGAACAACAATAGCACCCAGCGCCATTTGCACCAAGCCAAGTCGCGCAATCTGTCCCCAAGTCAGTGTCATGATATACCCCGCAATGCGAAAGCCGCGATCATCATACCGGTGATGTAAAGACCAACACCCGTACCATTATACCAGGGTGCCTTCGCCCTTGGGTTGCGAAGCAAAACTTGCATAGCCAAAACCTGCGCAAACAAAACTGCTAGAACAGCAATCCCATGTAGCGGTTTACTCCATGCGAGTAGCAGGCCAGAAACAAAGACCTGAGGCACGGCCATCGCCCAACAAGCAAACTTGGCTGCACGTTCGGGGCCAAGTGTCACGGGTAGGGAATTAACCCCCATCTGTCGGTCTCCCTCTAGCGCCTTAAAGTCATTCAACGTCATAATTCCATGCGCACCGATCCCATACAGCAACGCAATCACGACCGTCTGCCAGCTCGGCGCACCAGACGCCATGACGGCCGCCCCCGTGAACCATGGTAAACTCTCATAACTCAGCCCAACCATCCCCGGTCCCCACCAGCCTGATCGCTTCATCCGCACAGGTTCCGCGCTATAAGCCCAAGCTGCTAGCACACCCACAATCGTCGCACCAAACCCCCAAGGACCAAGCTGATAACCAACAATCAGCGAAAGCCAAGACATAGCCAGCGCGATCCACAAGCCCCAACGGTTTGGAATACGGCCAGACGGAATCGGACGATTTGGTTCGTTAATCGCATCCACATGACGATCACACCAATCATTGGCTGCTTGGCTCATTCCACAAACAATTGGGCCCGCCAAAAGAACACCCAAAAGAACAAACCAAATTTCATCTAGAATGGGCACACCCATTGATACGACACCACATAGATACGCCCACATGGGTGGAAACCACGTGATTGGTTTGATCAACTGCAACATCGCCATAGGCTCGGGCAGGTTGCGTTTGGGAATCGAAGCCGTCACAGTCATAGTGTCATGTTATCCTGACACTATGATCTGCCACAAGTGTAATGTTTGATTTACAACTTACTAGTCAATTACAAAATTTTGATCCAGAATACAGCTGAAGTCACACAAATTTAGGCGAAGGCCTTTACGCCTAGCAATCAAACACTTAGCTTTTTATTACATAGGGAGAAAAGCGAATGAAAATTTTTAAATTAGCCGCACTCGGTGTTACTCTGATGGCAGCACCGGCATTTTCAGATGGCCACGCAACAGGCAATGCTGAGGATGGCAAAGGTGTCTTCAAAAAATGTAAAGCTTGCCACTCAATCATTGATGTCGATGGTGGGATGATTGTCAAAGGCGGTAAAAATGGCCCCAATCTATATGGCGTCTACAATCGAGTGGCCGGCACACAAAAAGACTTCTTAAAAAAATACGGTAAGTCTTTGATCAAAGCAGGCGAAGCAGGCCTGATGTGGAACGAAGCAGATTTTGTGACCTATGTGGCTGATCCTAAGAAATTTTTGAAAACATATTTAAGTGATAAAAAAGCCAAATCAAAAATGTCATTCAAATTAAAAAAAGAACAAGACGTTAAAGATGTTTGGGCATTTATTGTTGCGAATGGTCCAGCCGTCGAACCAACTGAAGAGAAAACAGACTAATTTCTTACTTTGAAAACTAAACATGGCGCGTAATGGCGCGCGCTATGTTGCTGAACAGGCTAGCTCGCTAGACCT
>DLZA01000063.1 GCA_003447515.1 Paracoccaceae bacterium | reverse complement strand
AATAGATGACCAAAGGATGGAAATCCCTATCGCCATCAACCCATAGATCGCCGCAAGGTTCAGCCCGTGAACAATTGTGCCCAGTATATCCAAAACTGCTACTCCAAACCTAAGTGTCCGACATCGCCACGAATACGGCCTGCATGCATCCCGATCATCCGATCAACATGGCCACTTAACAGGGCGACGTTTTGCTCTGCGATCACCATGGCGCGCCCATCTGTGGGCAATGAAAACAATGCTGCGATCACGCTGGCAGATATTTTAGGTGCCAACCCAAGTGATGGTTCGTCGATCAAATAAAGCGATGCGTCGACCATCAACGCACGCCCAACGGATACCATACGCCGCTCTCCACCAGACAATTTACCAACCAATGCACCTTCCAAAACGCGAAGCGGCGGAAAAATATCCATCACCATTTCGCGGCGCATTTTACGCTCGCGCCACGCCTGTTTGGAGAAGGCACCACAATCAAGATGCTGACGCACAGTTAAACCGGGGAAAATTGCATCGCCTTGCGGTGTCATCGCCATGCCCAAGCGCACAATCGCCGAGGTCCGACGCCCGGGTCCGGTTGAACGCATGCCGCCAATTTCTGTACCGTTCAGCTTAATCGAGCCACTTTGCCATCCTGTCATATGCGCGATGGCGCGAAACAGAGTGGTCTTACCGTGACCGTTCAATCCCACAAGGCCTACGCGTTCCCCTTCTTCTACACGAAAATCAATTTCGTGAAGAACACGCAAAGGACCGTATCCCGCGGTCAAACCGTTGATTGCAAGAACATCAAGCATCCACAGGTTCCTCGAAGTACGCAGCGTATACGCGTGGATCATCAAAAACTTCACGGGGGGTGCCAGTGGCAATTACTTTGCCCTGATCAAGCACAACTGTGCGATCAGCGATAGCTGAAAGCAGCTCAAGTCGATGTTCAATCAAGATGGCACCAATGGCAAATTCATCCACCAAGCGGCGAATTATCAGGTCTAATTCATCAATTTCAGAGTTGATTAGTCCAGAGGCGGGCTCGTCCAGCAGCAAAACTTTGGGTTTGCGCATCAAAAGACACGCTAATAGCAATTTACGGCGATCAAACGTGTCCAACGCACCAGCTGAAATGTCCCAATCGATATGAAGATGCGCTAGATGGCAGCTCCACTCTGCATCAAATCTTGTCAGATAAGGTTTGTGCGAAAATCGCGCCGCCCGAAGCACTTCAGCCACGCGCATTGCCGACGGGACAACCGGACTTTGATACGTCCGTGCGAGGCCCTTGCGGGCACGATCATGCACCGAAGTTTGCGTAATGTCTTCATCACCAAACCAAACCTGGCCTGCGCCCGCGGTGTAACGCCCGCAAAGCACCTCAAACAGTGATGTTTTGCCAGCCCCATTGGGGCCGACAAGTCCCAAGACTTCGTGGTTAGTTACACTTAGACCTATATTTTTCAATACTGGCCGACCACCGAAGGATATATCTATCCCTCTGCAACCAAAGATGCCTTCGTTCTTGGGCGAATTCACTAAATCAGCCTCCGATCACTGCATCCACCAAGCGGGGGTAAATTCCACTTCGCTGAAAGGCGCTGGTGAGATGATTTTATGCGCGCCGTCCTGCACCTGAAAAATCAAATGCGCTTGGCCCGCTTCCGGATCATCCGTTTGGTTTGGATAGCTGGTACCCGACTGTGTATCGTTATTGAACGTATATGTACCCGCAACACCGCGGTACTTTACGCTACGAATTGCATCGCCAACGGCATCGAAATCTTCTGGATCAGTCGTCGACCAAACTTCAGCTAGAATTTTTGCTGTGTCGTAACCGGAACCTGTGTAAACCATGCCCATCTCTCCAGAGTACTTGGCTTGATACTTAGCTCGGAATGCAGCGCCCATTTCATCGTTATAAGTGCCAATGACTGATCCCCAAATGAACCCATTCGCAGCTTCACCCGCAAGGTCTAAGAATTCGGGTTGGCTCGGGCCGTATTGTAAATAGACCAAAGCCCCCTCAACAGGATCAACCGCATAGTTTTGAACAAACGCAGCTAGTTCTGCAGCGACCCAATGATCGATCATTATTATGCCTGCATCACTAGCTTTCAGCGCGCGCAAGACGGGTGACCAATCCTGCACAGGGAACTGAATATCTGTCACCTCAGCCAATTCCCATTCACCGCCTGAGGCCGCGATAGCATCCTGAGTAGCTTTGCTGATCACCTGAGTATAAGCGATCTGTTCTTGAACGATGTGGACCTTAGTGTTCTTGGGCGTCCATTGTCCCGTGGTTTTTAGCTGTGACAGAAATTTTATAAAACCAGAGCCGTACCAGGATTCTGCAACGTCGATCTGAAATGTATTGCGGTGCTTTTCCGGATCGGATTTGAATAAATCAAGCGATGCTGTTTGAGTGTTTCCATGCAGGTAAGGCAAGTTGTTGGCTGCTGCAGCATCCATCGCTGGTTGGGGGATCAACACAAAAGACGATGCTATCGCGTGCACACCCGCTTCGCTGAGATTTTGAAATGCCGCAATGGTACCTTCAGGCGATAGAATATCGATATCGACCACCTTCGTTTCGATCATTCGGCCATTCACGCCGCCAGCGGCATTGATTTCATCCAAAGCCAACGTCACGCCATTCAGCCAATCTTGCTGATCAGCAACACCCACTGGGCCTGACTGTGCGGTTGGCACTCCAAGAATGATAGGATCGGCTGCCATTACAGGCGTCGCCATCATGCCCGCTGTGAAAGTTGCAACAGCGGTCTTCAAAAAGCTTCTTCTCTTGAGGTTTTTCATTGTTTTGGTCCTCCCTAAGCGTGAGAGGAAACAGCAACCAATGTAATGCGTCCATGATGCATTTGGATCAAAAATCTCTTATAGGCCTATGTGCACTGTCGCGGCTTTGCCCCCATATCCATCAAGTGGATCGTCAAGTTGCGGGGTATTTCCCTCGGCCAGCCCTAAGCACGCATAGTCCAATAGTGTGACTTTCATGCCCGACCCCATTTCGAGGGAAGCCAGTCCAAAAGCACAGGATTTGGCGATGTTCGAAGGACCGTCGACAGCACCGTGTAACGTCACATTTGGCAGCAATATCTTTGGGAATGAACCGTGCCCCCGGGCCCAACGATGTTTAGATGAACGTCTGTTTCAACGAGTTATGGCGATAGCACTTCGATGATGTATTTGGCTGCATTGAGGTTTGGCGGATAGTCCAGATTTCCCATAAAGAACGCATTACGGTTTGCTGAGTCTCCCTTGACGATATTTCGAAGGGCTAAAAACGCTGGAACATGCGACACTTCAATCTTGGTATTCAATTCTTGCCGTTGGAATGTTTCAATATCTGCGTCAGAAACAAAACAGCAGTGATCAGCATATTCAGCGACCACGCGTTGAAGAATTGCCTCGGATCTATTTCGCTTCTCATCGTGACCCATCATCGAACATAGGATGCTGTTGATATCGTGGAAGTCGACAACACACTGTGCGCCCAGTGCTTTGGCCAACGGAAACCCAAAAAGTGGTGCCATCGTATGTGCGTTGCGCACGTGAATAATGTCCGTCCCGCGGCATTTCGGCATGTCAACAACTCTATCGAAGCCTTCCGACGTGTAGAGCCATTTAGACGGGAAAATCGTGATGTTGGCCATGGCCAAGAAAGGCCGCAAATCGGTATCCCCCCTCATACCAATAAAGAAACTGGCTCCAGATCTATCCCCCAAATGCCGAAGCCAATGAAAGAAAGCGCCGTGTGACTCCGTTCTTGGGCGGATACTCAAAGAGGTCATCCAATATAAATGCAAAGCTCACGTCTCGCGCACCCCCAATGGAAAATATGTCAAGTTTGAAGATGCAGAAGAAAGACTTTCAATAACCATCGGCTTCATCTTTGCAGGACGAAAATCCACATCACCGAGCTCTTTGGCACTTAAAAAATGTGCGCCTCCCCATCTGAATTGGTCCACTGTAATATTTAGGAAACGGAGGACCAAGAATGACAAACAAACGACCAA
>DLZA01000336.1 GCA_003447515.1 Paracoccaceae bacterium | reverse complement strand
CTTCACAAAATATTCTGATCGTTTCTTTAACTCTCGTTCAAAGCCACGACTCACAGGCAAATAATAAACCCCCCGTTTCATACCATCTGGAAAGTAGTTCTGACCCGAAAACCCATCCTTTGCATCATGGTCATACTCATATCCTGCACCGTAGCCTTCTTCCTTCATAAATTGTGTGGGTGCATTCCTAATGATTTTTGGTGGTGGATTTGACCCGGTGGTCTTAGCGGCACTGCGAGCTGCTTTGTACGCCTCGTAAGCCGCGTTTGATTTTGGCGCAAGTGACAAATAAATTACCGCCTGTCCCAGTGCCAATTCACCCTCTGGAGAACCCAGACGCTCATAAGTTTCCCATGCTTGCAAACACAAGCCCTGTGCTTGCGGATCAGCTAAGCCTATATCTTCCAACGCCATGCGCGCGATGCGGCGTGCTAAAAACCGCGGATCCTCTCCCCCTTCTAACATCCGGCACAACCAATAGATTGCCGCATCAGGATCAGAACCACGCACAGATTTATGTAAGGCGGAAATTAAATTGTAATGCTCCTCACCAGACTTATCATATTTCGGTACACGCCGTGATAAACGTTTTTCTAGGTCTTTTAATTTCACATTACTCGTTACATTCCATGCAAACACCTGCTCAAGCATATTGATCAATGCGCGGCCATCACCGTCAGCCATTTCCAAAATTGCCTCGCGGGCTTCTGCCGTCAAAGGCAGTGCACATTGCTCCATTTTCTCCGCCCGTTGTGCCATCAATTCCAAATCCGTCAGCGTTAGACGGTCCAGCAACATTACCTGAGAACGGCTCATCAATGCTGCATTCAATTCAAACGAGGGGTTCTCGGTAGTAGCCCCAACCAGAATAATGGTCCCATCCTCCATGTGGGGCAAAAATCCATCCTGCTGAGCTTTGTTGAACCGATGAATTTCATCGACAAACAACAGTGTGCCTAGCCCTGTTTTCCGGTTTAGCTTTGCAGTCTCAAACACCTTTTTTAAATCCGCAACACCGGAAAATATCGCACTGATTTGCACAAAAACCATCTCAGTCTCATCTGCTAGCAATTTTGCCAGCGTGGTCTTCCCTACGCCAGGAGGTCCCCAGAAAATAATCGACGACAAGTTGCCACTTTCCAGCATAACCCGTAACGCACCTTGCTCACCAAGCAACTTTTGTTGGCCAATCACATCTAAAAACGTTTGTGGTCGCAGGCGATCTGCCAGTGGGGTTGTTCCCACTCCCAAAACGCTTGGTTCTGCACTATCAAACAAATCAGCCATCAAATCTCACAATCTAACTATATTCTGTCCTCAAAACTCAAAAAAGTGAAGCACCCACTATTTGACGTTCCCTGAATACGCAAAGAAAAACCCTGCAGCGAACAAATCGTTGCAGGGTCCTATAACCAAAATATTTTGAATGCTTTTATTCGATTGCATCGATCTCGTTTGCGACGCGAGCTTTGTCTGCCGCACCCTTGGCATCCACATCCCGATCAACAAACTCAATAATCGCCATCGGCGCCATGTCGCCATAACGGAAGCCGGCCTTCATAACACGTATATAACCACCCTGACGTTCAGCATAGCGCGGGCCAAGTACATCGAATAGCTTCGAAACGTACTTATCTTCTTTCAATTTTGCGGCAGCCTGGCGGCGTGCATGAAGGTCACCTCGTTTTGCTAAGGTGACCAGTTTTTCCACAATCGGGCGTAGTTCCTTAGCTTTTGGCAAAGTTGTTTTTATTTGTTCATGTTCAATGAGCGAGCCAGCCATATTAGAGAACAACGCTTTCCGGTGTTCGTGTGTCCGGTTCAGGCGGCGGTATCCACGTGCGTGACGCATGTCATATTCCTTTTTAATCTTTATACTTTGTCTGGTGAGCCTGCGTTGGGTCTCACACTCCTTGGGGCATAATTGCCCATTTTTTCCCCAAACTAGTCGGGCATTTCTGCGTAGGGCTGGGAACCCCTGCCATACGCAATTTTTAATGAGTTAGAGCGTTACCCGAACAACTCTAAAACTGGTCTTCATACTTCTTGGCCAGGTCCTCTATGTTGTCAGGTGGCCAATCTGCAATATCCATACCAAGGTGCAGACCCATTCCGGTCAGCACTTCTTTGATTTCGTTCAAGGACTTGCGACCAAAGTTTGGCGTGCGCAGCATTTCAGCTTCCGTCTTTTGAATCAAATCACCGATGTAGACAATGTTATCATTCTTAAGGCAATTTGCAGACCGCACTGACAATTCCAACTCATCTACCTTTTTCAATAGTAGTGGATTGAATTCAAGATCATCGTCCTCTTCTTGGCGGGATGCCGACTCCGGCTCGTCAAAATTAACAAAGACCGATAGTTGATCCTGCAGAATACGCGCTGCAAAAGCTACGGCATCCTCTGGAGTGATGGAGCCATCAGTTTCCAGTTTCAATGTCAGTTTGTCGTAATCTAGTACTTGCCCTTCGCGCGTTGGCTGGACATCGTACGACACTTTGACGACGGGCGAGAAAAGCGCATCAATTGGAATTAGACCAATCGGTGCATCTTCCGGACGGTTTTTGTCTGCGGCCACATATCCTTTACCAGTTTCAACAGTCATCTCCATGAAAAGAGACGCACCATCGTCAAGATGACAGATTACGTGTTCTTTATTCAGGACTTGGATGTCAGCAGTCTCAGAAATATCGCCTGCAGTGACGACGCCTGGCCCCTTAGCAGCGATAGACACTCGTTTGGTACCCTCTACCTCCATCGCCACAGCAACACCTTTGAGGTTCAGCACAATGTCCGTCACATCTTCGCGCACACCTGCAACCGATGAAAACTCGTGCAAGACATTATCAATCTGAACAGACGTAATTGCTGCGCCTTGTAGAGATGACAACAATACGCGACGCAGCGCATTACCGAGGGTAAGACCAAAACCGCGCTCGAGCGGTTCAGCAATACATGTTGCCTGCCGCAGCGGATCGCCGCCTGGTTGAATGTCCAATTGGTTTGGACGGATAAGCTCTTGCCAATTCTTATGGATCATGGTGCCTCCATTCTCGTTCGCCGACCGGATCCGGTTGATCGGGAACACCCGAGGGTATTAGAAGTTTGGTACCGCGAGAATGCGCGATCCCATAAAATTTCTGTTAAAATCAAACCCGACGACGCTTTGGTGGACGACAGCCGTTGTGCGCGATCGGTGTGACGTCACGAATCGATGTTATATTAAAACCAACCGCGGCCAATGCACGAAGCGCACTTTCGCGACCAGAACCTGGACCCTGCACTTCAACTTCCAGTGTTCTCACGCCGTGCTCTTGCGCTTTTTTACCAGCATCTTCAGCAGCCATCTGCGCTGCGTAAGGTGTCGACTTCCGTGAGCCTTTGAAGCCCATTGTCCCAGCAGAGGACCAGCTGATTGCGTTACCTTGAGCGTCAGCAATCAGTATTTTTGTATTGTTGAAAGAGGAATTCACATGAGCAACACCAGTCGTGATGTTCTTTTTGATCTTCTTCTTTGCGCGTAACTTTTCGCGTGCCATCGATCAGCCCCCTATTTCTTCTTACCAGCAATCGCGCGGGCTGGGCCCTTACGAGTGCGCGCATTTGTGTGAGTGCGCTGACCACGCACTGGCAGACCGCGACGATGACGGAGGCCGCGATAGCAGCCAAGATCCATCAACCGTTTAATATTCATAGAAACTTCGCGGCGGAGGTCACCTTCTACATCAAAGTTTGCATCAATAAATTCACGAATTTTGAGAACATCTGCGTCAGACAACTCGTTGATACGGCGAGTCATATCGATACCAGTTTCTTCGCAAACCTTAGCAGCGGATGTATGTCCGATACCGTGAATATAAGTGAGGGCTATTGGGACCCGTTTGTGGGTCGGCAAGTTCACGCCAGCAATACGTGCCAAAGTGCGTCTTCCTTTACGGTTGCGGTTCCGTATTCCCGGAACCTTTTTTCACAACAAAAGCCCAACACCACCTCGGCATTGGGCCGCTCCGTAGATCTAAATTATTTAGAATCACCTGTTAATCGAGAATTGCTCGCAACATAACGGAAATGGTGGCTTAAGCGGGATCATCTGTTTCGTCAAGTAGGTAGAGTATGGAAATAGCGAAACACGCCCTGTTTCTTTTATTCGTAGCCACTCACACCAACAGTGTAAAAAAGAACCGAAAATTTCAATAGTCAGACAGCTCTACAAATAACAAC
>DLZA01000021.1:2870-4270 GCA_003447515.1 Paracoccaceae bacterium | reverse complement strand
AAAAGCAGATCCCATAACCCGCAAATTTTGAAATTATGCAGTGTTTTGTTAAGTTACAGATGTCTTTATGGTAAAGTGTTCAATGTGCCCTAGTTGTCTTGCCCGAATAAAGATCACTGTGAGCAGGATCGAGCACTTGGGCGATGTGAAAGTATATCCCAGGATGGTAGTTGTAACGTTACTAAGCTAACTGATTAGATGGCCCGTAGGCATCCAAAGTTATTGGCAGATTAACTTCTACGTGTTTCGACAATCGCAAAATAGATGACGCTGTAAATTTTTTCCTAGTAATTGGATTTTTACTGTATTGAAATTTGGATCTTTTATTTAGAAGATTGAAAGTTTTTCACTTGCGGGTGCTTGCCTTTGGGGTAGCTTGGCCTTGATTTTATTGGGAGGGTGATATGACCGGGATTTATGAAGCGCGATTAAACAAAATGGGCTTAAATGTGCCGAATGCGCCTGCACCTGCGGCGAATTATGTACCTTTCGTGGTGGTGGATAACATGGTGTATGTATCAGGCCAGATCGCGAAGGGTGATGAGGGTTTGATTGTTGGCAAGCTAGGTGCGGATATGGACGTAGCAAGTGGGCAAGAAGCAGCAAAGGTGTGCGCGTTGAATTTAATAGCTCAGTTGAAAGTCGCATGTGATGGTGATTTGGATCGGCTGAAACGTGTTGTGAAACTTGGTGGGTTTGTGAACTCCACGCTTGAATTCACCGATCATCCGGCAGTTATCAATGGTGCGTCTGATTTTATAGGCGAGGTATTTGGCGAAGTGGGTGCACATGCGCGTGCGGCCGTTGGGTGTTCGTCACTACCGTTTGGTGTTGCCGTTGAAATTGAAGGAGTGTTTCAGATTTCATGACTTTTGATGCCTTTAAAAAAACACCAATTGCGCATCGAACTTTGCACAATGTGCGTGAAGGTCGGCCTGAAAATTCGGTGGTTGGGGCCAAAGCAGCTATGGCTGCTGGGTATGGGTTAGAAATTGATCTGCAAATGTCCTCTGACGGTGTTCCAATGGTTTTCCATGACGACTTTTTACAAAGACTGACTCCTGAAACGGGTTATATCAAAGACTATACAGCGGTAGAATTGTCTAAAATTCGATTGAGTCATGGTGACGAGTGCATAAGTACGTTTGATGCATTTTTGAAACTGGTCAACGGGGCGGTTCCCCTTTTGGTTGAAATTAAGGATCAAGATGGAGCAATGGGGATTGGTACTGGTGAAATTGAGCGTTCCACCTGCTCGGTTTTAGAGGGGTACAAAGGCGATGTTGCTTTGATGTCTTTCAATCCGCATTCGGTTGCTAAGTGCCAAGACTTTGCACCGAACATTCCGAGAGGGCTGATCACAGGTCAGTTTAGTTTGGATTCGTGGCCGTTGGTTCCAG
>DLZA01000021.1:0-2508 GCA_003447515.1 Paracoccaceae bacterium | reverse complement strand
GTCGGGGCTAGTTTTATTTCCCATAACGTGAAGTTCTTGGACATGCCGCGTGTGAAAGAACTTAGGGACGCCGGTGCGGGTCTTCTTTGTTGGACGGTAACTTCTATGAAACAAGATGCTGAAGCCCGAAAAATTGTTGATAACGTGACGTTTGAGGGATACCAGGCTTGATCCTTTACAGGTTAAGTCCAACTCTGATGCTATGACGGATGATGTCCAAATTGAAGTGACCGTTATTGGATCGCTGGATCAAGTGGAAGCGGTGGAATGGGATAAATGCGCCTGCCCTGAAACACGCGATGGGCGAGCGGTAGATCCGTTTGCGACATATCGGTTCCTGAAAGCTTTAGAGGATAGTGGTTCCGTGGGTGCGGGCACGGGCTGGGAGCCGCGGCATGTTTTAGCGCGTCGTGGTGGTGTATTAATTGGAGCCATGCCATGCTATGCTAAGAGCCACAGTCAAGGTGAGTACATTTTTGATTTTAACTGGGCTCATGCGTATGAGAATGCAGGTGGGCGGTATTATCCAAAATTACAAGTAGCTGTGCCTTTTACACCTGCAACTGGGCGTAGGTTTTTGACGGCAGACGGTTGTGACGAGGTTAGCATGTCAGCTCTGATTAAGGGTGCTGTGCAGCTTGGTACCCAAAATGAGATTTCGTCATTACATGTCACGTTTTGCACGGAAGCTGAAGTGAAAGCAGGAGTGCAGATGGGTTTGCTGCATCGCACGGGGCAGCAGTTTCACTGGTACAATGATGGATATGCTGATTTCGATGTTTTCCTTGGGGCGCTGTCGGCGCGTAAACGCAAAAATATTCGTAAAGAGCGGCGGGTGGCGCAGAGTTTTGGTGGTGTGATCCATCAATTTACAGGGGATCAGATTAAGCCGGAGCATTGGGATGCGTTTTGGCAGTTTTACCAAGATACGGGGATGCGGAAGTGGGGCACACCTTATCTGAGTCGTGAATTTTTTGATATTGCACAGGAAGAGCTGCGCAATGATATCTTGTTAGTGATGTGCGAGCGAGAAGGGCGCTGGGTAGCTGGGGCCATGAACTTCATTGGGCGTGATGCGCTTTATGGCCGCTATTGGGGCTGCCAAGAAGATCACCCGTGTTTGCATTTTGAGGTCTGCTATTATCAGGCCATTGATTATGCAATTTCTCACAAGTTGGGTCGTGTCGAAGCAGGTGCACAAGGGCAGCATAAATTAGCGCGTGGATACTTGCCTAGCACTGTACATTCGCTGCACTGGATCGCTGATCCAGGATTCAGGGATGCGGTTGATCGATATTTGAAGGAGGAACGTGCTTCGGTAAACGAAGAAATTGAAATCTTGACCGACTACGGGCCATTTCGCAAAATTCGAGGTGAGAATAATGGTTGAGAAGTTGAACGATCGAAGTGTTCTGAAGCCATTATTGGCCAATGAATGGACTATGGAAGTTGGACGAGATGCAATGCGTAAGGAATTCAAGTTTACGGATTTCGTTAATGCATTTGGCTTTATGACCCGCGCGGCGATTTGGGCAGAAAAATGGAACCACCATCCTGAGTGGTCCAATGTTTACAATCGAGTCGAAGTGGTGTTGATCACCCATGAAGTGGATGGTTTGTCAGAGCTAGATGTGAAACTGGCTGAGAAGTTGGACACTTTAGCGTCGTAGAGGAGGAAAGTTATGGGTTGGATTGGTGATCTGATAATCAATGTTGTCTACGGAGGCACCATCTTGGTGGCAGCCATTTGGGTTGGTGGCTTTTTGAAAACCTACATTGTTAGTTACTCGCGCGAACATGAAGACATAGATGAAACGCTGTTTACTTTTCTGGGCACTATTGCGCGATACGCATTACTGGGATTTGCTGGTGTTTTTGTCCTGGCGCGTTTTGGTATTCAAACTGCGAGTTTGGTTGCTGTTATTGGTGCTGCAGGCTTGGCTATTGGATTGGCTTTGCAAGGTACGCTTGCCAACGTGGCTGCAGGTGTGATGTTGGTTATTTTTCGTCCCTTCAAAATCGGTGACTTTGTAGAATTGGGTGGATTTTCAGGGACAGTTAAAGTTGTGAGTCTATTTACAACTGAGTTGGCCACGCCTGATAATGTGCAGATTATTCTGCCAAACGGTCAAGTGTTTGGGGCTGCTATCAAGAATTATTCTTTTTATGACACGCGGCGTGTCGATATGGTTTTTGGAGTTAGCTATGGAAGCAATCTCAAAGATGCTGAGGCGATTTTGCAAGAATTGATTGATTCAGATGATCGGATTTTGTCAACGCCTGAGGCATTTTTAAAGGTAACGAACCTTGGTGACAGTTCAGTTGACTTCACCATGCGGGTTTGGGTCGATGCGAGTGATACTTGGGATGTGAAGTTTGACATGACGCGACGAGCAAAGGATGCACTGGACGCAGGAGGTATTGATATCCCATTCCCTACCACAACTGTGGTGCGAGCAGACGCGTGAAAAATTTTGGATGGTTTCATTCAAAGAAAGGTGGCCTTTT
>DLZA01000389.1:4311-4571 GCA_003447515.1 Paracoccaceae bacterium | reverse complement strand
TAGCGAATATCCAGCAAAGATGAAAAATATGATCCCTAATCACGTTTGGTCTATCGTAGAGCCCTATGATTTGAAACCAGGAGATGGTGAGAAGCGCTAGGGGTACTCACCAACTGGATCTATAGGCTAGCTTGCAGCTCTGAAATAATTGCGTCCGTCATTTCCGATGTTGACACAGCCTTTCCACCATCCGTTTGCATTAGGTCGCCTGTTCGGATGCCCTTGCCTAACACAGTTTCAATTGCGCTTTCGAGGCGCGT
>DLZA01000389.1:0-3916 GCA_003447515.1 Paracoccaceae bacterium | reverse complement strand
GCACATGGGTTGGCTTTACTCTGACCCATAATGTCAGGTGCCGAGCCGTGGACGGGCTCGTACATAGCTTTTGGACGGCCGTTTTCCATTGGTGCTCCAAGGGAGGCAGATGGTAACATACCAAGCGAGCCTGTAAGCATTGCAGCACAATCAGACAGGATATCACCGAACAAATTGTCTGTTAGGATGACGTCGAATTGCTTTGGGGCGCGGACTAGTTGCATGGCGCCGTTGTCTGCGTACATGTGAGAGAGTTCTACATCAGCGTAATCCGCTGCGTGGACTGCCGTCACTACTTCGCGCCAAAGGATGCCACTTTCCATGACGTTCGCCTTTTCCATAGAGCAAACTTTATTGTTTCGCTTGCGGGCTAATTCAAATGCCGAACGTGCGACTCGGTCGATTTCGGCTTCGGTGTAGCGTTGGGTATTGATGCCTACGCGTTGACCGTTTTCTTCAAAGATGCCGCGTGGTTCGCCGAAGTACGATCCAGAAGTTAATTCGCGCACGATCATAATATCAAGACCAGAAATTAGCTCTGGCTTCAGCGATGAGAAATCTGACAGTGCGTCGAAACACTGTGCAGGGCGTAGGTTGGCAAACAGGTCCATTTCTTTCCGCAAGCGTAGTAAACCACGTTCCGGTTTAACACTGAAATCTAGTTCGTCGTATTTGGGACCGCCTACAGCACCAAGAAGAACCGCGTCCACCTCTTGTGCTTTGGCCATTGTGCTATCTGCCAGTGGTTTGCCGTGTTTGTCGTAGGCTGCTCCACCAACAAGGTCTTCGGATACGTTGAATTTCATGTCACGCTTGTCGCCAAACCATTCGATAACGCGTTGTACTTCGCTCATCACTTCTTGGCCGATGCCGTCACCTGGTAAGATCAGCATTGATGGAGTGTTCATGATCCCGTGTCCTTTTGGTATTTGTCGTCAGCGGTTTAGGGTGCAGGGGTCAAAGGGTCAAGTGATCTGCGGTTTGATGTTCCTTAAACGCCTTAAACCAAGTCCAAACAGACGAGCGCTTGGCGAGAAAACTGTTTTTGATATGTGAAGTAAATCGCATCAGATGGATGGATCAGCAACTTATTAATTTTCGTTAAATTCGAAAAAAAGCTTGTAGAAGGCATATTAGGTTCTGTTAGACCCAAGGCGCTTTAGCGGCGTGGGTGGCTTCAAAGTGATCTATAGAACTTTCCTTTTGTAGAGTAAGGCCGATATCATCCAAGCCATTGAGAAGACATTCTTTTTTGAAGGCATCTACCTCGAATGAGAAATGTGTTCCATCGGTACTGGAGACAGTTTGATTTTCTAAATCGACAGAAATTCTTGCGTTTTCTCCGCGTTCTGCATCTTCCATCAAAACATCAACAGCTTCTTTTGTAAGAACTACCGGGAGGATGCCGTTTTTGAAACAGTTATTGAAAAAGATATCTGCATAAGATGTTGAGATTACGACCTTGATTCCAAAATCTTTTAATGCCCAGGGCGCGTGTTCTCGGGATGAGCCACAGCCGAAGTTGTCGCCTGCTACTAATATTTCGGCAGAGCGATAAGCTGGTTTGTTCAGCACAAAGTCTGCGATTTCAGATCCATCGCGATTAAAGCGCATTTCGTCAAACAAGTTTGCACCGAGGCCTGAGCGTTTGATAGTTTTCAGGAACTGCTTTGGGATGATCATATCTGTGTCAATATTAACTAGCGGCATTGGAGCAGCTACGCCTGATACATTTTCAAATTTTTTCATTACTTTGTCCTTACTCGAATTCACGGATGTCTGTGAGTTTACCTGTCACTGCAGCTGCAGCGGCCATGATGGGTGATACGAGATGTGTGCGGCTCTTATAGCCTTGACGGCCCTCAAAATTGCGGTTGGAGGTTGAGGCGCAACGTTCTCCTTCGGCTAATTGATCTGGATTCATTGCTAAACACATGGAACAGCCAGCCATGCGCCATTCGAATCCTGCGTTTTTGAAAATATCAGCAAGGCCTTCTTCCTCTGCTTGGGCCCGTACAAGGCCGGAGCCTGGGACGACCATTGCGCGCATACCATCTTTGACTTTTTTTCCTTTGAGGATTTTGGCGGCGGCGCGCAGATCTTCAATGCGGCCGTTAGTGCAGGAACCGATAAAGACGGTATCAATTTCCACGTCTGTTAGTTTTGTGCCGGGTGTCAGACCCATATAATCCAGAGCGCGAGCAACTGCTTCTGACTTGCCTTGTGGGAAATCGGATGGAGATGGAACAACGGCGTTGATTGGTAGTACGTCCTCCGGGGATGTACCCCATGTAACAGACGGTACGATGTCTTCGCCTTTGATGGTGATACTTTTATCAAAGTGCGCGCCTTCATCGGTGAATAGTTCTCGCCATGCAGATAAGGCCATCTCCCATTCCGTACCTTTCGGGGCGTGTGGGCGACCCTTGCAATATTCGAATGTTTTCGCATCTGGAGCGATCAGGCCTGCGCGCGCGCCACCTTCAATTGCCATATTGCAGACGGTCATGCGCCCCTCCATGGATAGTTCTTCGATGGCTTGGCCGCAGTATTCGATCACATAGCCCGTACCGCCTGCAGTGCCTGTTTCGCCAATTACGGACATGGTGATGTCTTTGGCCGTAACGCCTGGGTGCAAAGAGCCTGTAATTTCGACTTTCATGTTTTTAGATTTTTTCTGGATCAGAGTTTGCGTGGCCAGAACATGTTCCACTTCAGATGTGCCGATGCCGTGTGCTAGAGAGCCGAATGCGCCGTGTGTGGCGGTGTGGCTGTCACCACAAACGACTGTCATTCCTGGTAGTGTCCAGCCCTGTTCTGGGCCAACAATGTGGACTATCCCTTGGCGCACGTCGTTCACCGGGTAATAGTGGATGTTGAATTCTTTTGCGTTCTGATCGAGTGCCGCCATTTGTACGCGGCTGTCTTCAGGCATTGTCCCTGGTTCTTCACGGTCCATTGTTGTCGGTACGTTGTGATCTGGCACAGCGATAGTTTTTTCAGGTGCGCGAACGGTACGACCTGACATGCGCAAGCCTTCAAAGGCTTGGGGAGACGTTACTTCGTGGACTAGGTGGCGATCAATGTATAACAGGCATGTGCCATCTTCAGCTTCGTGGGCCACGTGTGAGTCCCAAATTTTATCATAAAGTGTTTTGAGTCCGGACATTTATTATCCTCTGGCTTGAATTGTGATTATAAAGGTGGGGGGCGCAGTGTCTACGAGAGCAGTCCTATGACGGCCGAAATGAGCCCGCTGTGGAAGCGCCACGGCAGGCGGGTGCGGTCATCCATAGTGAATTTTGTCATCATAGGAGGAGTGGATACCGTGCGTTGGGGATTCTATCAAGGGGCTTTGAATAACACCAACAAAAGTGAAAAAGAGTTATTCTAAGGGAAAAGGCTGGGCTTAGGCCGTGGAAGAAGAGATAAAAAGGGAAGCAGAAGTTTTAATGACTGAAAAAGTGACAGAGCAAGCAGTGGAACTGCCTAGTGTAGCAGAGCAATCTGAAATAGTTTTTGGTATGGTTGAAAAGTTGGCCACTCGTTTGATGCAACCTTGGTCTGCCTATCAAATTGCAATAATTTTTGTTTTGATGTTTGTCGCGTGGTGCTTTGCACAGTTCTATCGCCCGCGTATTCGCGCATGGCTAGGAGCGTCGCATGGTTTGCCGAAGTGGTTTCTTCGATTTGCGTCCGTTCTGACGAAATGGTTGTGGTTGCTTGCGTTTGTGATCTTGTTGTGGAGCACCGTGTTCGTGATGCGTGAGCTGACTTGGCCGAGCCGGTCCTATTTCGTATCTATTGCTGCGACTTTGGCTCTTTGGTGGTTTGTTGTAGTAGTGATCACGCGGCTAATTAAATCGAAATCGGCACGAACTGTTATTAGGTGGTTGCTTGGCATCTTTGTGGTTTT
>DLZA01000067.1:10461-10665 GCA_003447515.1 Paracoccaceae bacterium | reverse complement strand
TGTTGTTGTAATCCAAGACTGGGATAACAACGAGTTTCGCGCATTAGTCCGTTTAGAGGCATATGCCGATCGCTATGTATATGTGTCGCGCAGTGTGGATGGGGAAATCCTCAACTTGCTTGATGAAACTAAAGAAACGGTTGCGTTATACAGGCAAGGGGAGCAGGAACGAGGTCAGCTATTATTTGATCTTGCGCTCATCTA
>DLZA01000067.1:3853-10066 GCA_003447515.1 Paracoccaceae bacterium | reverse complement strand
TCACGACCAGTGGGTCGCCTTGCCGCGGCGGCACAGCGAGTTATTGCAGGGGATTTGGGCGTACGTGTAAGAGAAGAGGTTGGTGATGACGAGATAGCAATGCTGGGGCGTACATTCAATAGGATGACACAACAGGTCAAACGTCAGCACGATGATCTCAGAGAAGCTAATACACGTACCGAACGCCGCCGCCGCCTATTCGATAGTGTTTTGTCGGGTGTTACCGCGGGAGTGATCGGTGTGAATGCAGACGGTGAAATTGCGATGATGAATGCTGCTGCAGCACGGCTTTTGAATCTCGATTCGGAGTTTGATGTTGATAATGCTCTGATCCTTGCTGTACCTGAATTCGCGCCTTTGTTTGCAAAACTTGGAGAACGCTCCGCCAACGTTGTCCAAGAAGAAATTCGACTGACTCGCGCAGATAGTCCAGAAATTCTTTTGGTGCGTATGGCTGAACGCTTATCTCTGGAAGGCTTTGTCGAAGGTTATGTTGTTACATTTGATGATGTAACTTCGCTTGTGTCAGCGCAGCGCCTTGCGGCTTGGGGGGATGTAGCGCGACGGATTGCACATGAAATCAAGAACCCGCTGACACCAATTCAGTTATCCGCTGAACGTATGAAGCGCAAATTTGGACCGAAACTTGGAGAAGATGCCGCAGACCTTAATCAATATGCGGATGTGATTATCCGCCAAACCAATGATCTTCGACGCATCGTAGATGAGTTCTCAAGATTTGCGAGGATGCCTGAACCCAAACGGCGCAAGGAAGATCTTGCAAAGTTGATCTGTGATGTGGTTGTTCTCCAAGAAGAGGCGTTGTATCCGACTAAGCTCAACCTAAAATTACCAGGTGGTGAAATTCCTGCAAACATTGATGCAACGATGTTCAATCAAGCACTGACTAACCTCATAAAGAATGCAGGCGAAGCTATTGAAAGTATGAATGAAAAGCCTGATAATTTTATCCCTGAGATTTGGGTGAGTGTAGCGGATGAAAATGGGGAGACTGTCATTGAAATTCAGGATAATGGTATTGGTTTACCGACAGAAAATCGGTCTCGGTTGTTTGAGCCGTATGTGACCCACCGTGACGGTGGAACAGGGCTGGGTCTGCCGATCGTTAAGAAAATCATAGAAGAGCATGGAGGTACCCTTGAGTTATTGGATGGGCTGCCATTTGATAGCTCCAACGGAGCTGGGGCGTTAGCGCGCATAGTGTTGCCATTTGGCAACAAATCATTTAGAGCCGTTTCAAGAGACCAAACGGCCCAAAAAGAGGCCTGAGCTGGAGTAGCAATTAATGAACGATATACTGATCGTTGATGACGAAAAAGACATTCGTGAACTTGTTTCTGATATTTTGATGGATGAAGGGTTTATAATGCGAAAAGCGTCCAATTCGGACGAGACCTTTGCAGAGATTAATAAAAGAGCACCAGACCTCATTATTCTCGACATCTGGTTGAAGGAAAGTAAGCTTGATGGGATCGACATTCTAAAAACAGTACGCCGTGATAATCCCGATATTCCAGTTGTTATTATTTCGGGCCATGGCAACATCGAAATCGCAGTGGCAGCGGTGAAGCAGGGTGCTTACGATTTCATTGAAAAGCCGTTTAACATCGACCAGCTGATGGTGGTGATCACGCGTGCTATGGAGACATCTCGATTGCGCCGTGAAAATGCTCAGCTCAAAGTGCGGGATGCGACCTCGTCTGTGATGATCGGTGCCTCGGCAGCCTTCCGTAATCTAGTTAACCAGCTCGATAAAGTCACAAAAACTAACGGTCGCATAATGTTGGCAGGCCCACCTGGTTGTGGCAAAGAAGTTGCCGCGCGCTACATCCACTCAAGGTCTGATCGAGCAAATGCTCCATTTATCTCAGTAAACTCCGCCAGCATCGAATCTGACCGTATGGAAGAGGTTCTTTTTGGTCGCGAAGGGGGTGAGCGCGGTTTTGAGCCTGGGCTTTTTGAGCAGGCTCATGGAGGCATCTTGTTTTTTGATGAAGTGGCTGACATGCCCTTCGGCACTCAATCCAAAATTTTACGAGTTTTAGTGGAGCAATCATTCAACCGCGTAGGTGGTTCTGATAAAGTTCGTGTGGATATACGTGTGCTTTCTGCCACTAACCGTAATCTGCAAAAAGAAATTATTGCGGGTAATTTCCGGGAAGAACTTTATCACCGCTTGAATGTTGTGCCGATCTCTGTTCCGTCACTCGAAGCACGCCGTGAAGATATCACAATGCTAGCCCAACACTTCATGAATGAATTGAACAGTGCTCAGGGGCTGCCGGTGCGCCCTTTAGCTGATGAGACTGAAACGTTGTTGCAGACCATGCCTTGGCCTGGAAACGTGCGCCAACTGCGAAACGTCATTGAACGTGTGCTGATCCTTGGTCCAGAAAATGGTGAAATTGAAGCCACTGAGATATCCGGTGGTGAGTTTGGCGTTGGTGAAAATGTGGTTTCGTCAAACAGCTATGCGACACTCCCTCTCCGCGAGGCTCGCGAAATGTTCGAGAGAGAATATCTAATGGCTCAAATCAACCGATTTGGTGGTAATATTTCCCGAACGGCAAATTTTGTTGGTATGGAACGCAGCGCGCTTCATCGTAAGCTCAAAACCTTAAATGTGGTTACGACGAATAAGGCGGGCACGCGTATCGCTGAGATTGAAGACGCGGTTCAGTATATCGAAGATGCTTGATACCCAATCTGAATATAGTGTTTAAAATCAGGGTGATCTGAAATGGCAGGAAACTGAAATGAAGGTTATTGTTTGTGGCGCAGGACAAGTTGGTTGGCAAATTGCCCGCCATTTAGCCGTTGAAAACAATGATGTAACCATTGTGGACAATAACCCTAGTTTAGTGAGCCAAGCCACTGATGCTTTTGATGTATCCGGCATCACTGGATTCGCTAGTTATCCAGACGTGTTACGTCGTGCAGGCGCGCGGGATGCGGATATGATCATCGCAGCGACTCATTCGGACGAAGTTAACATGGTTACGTGTCAGGTGGCACATTCCGTCTTTAAGATTCCACGTAAAGTCGCGCGATTAAGAGCGCAATCCTACCTAGACGTTATCTATACCGATTTATATCAGCGCGATCACCTACCAATTGACGTGGTCATTTCGCCCGAAAAAGAAGTGGCTGCAGCCGCTCTCCGACAATTAGCTGCGCCTTCCACGTTTGATAACGAACCGTTTCTCCAAGGAAATGTAGAAATGCTTGGCATTGCTCTCGAAGAAGACTGTGCTGTCGTCAATACGCCACTGCGCCAATTGTCTGAGCTGTTCGCCACACTTCGCGCTGTCGTTTGTGGTGTTCGACGTGGAGAGCACCTGTTCACTGCTAACGCTGATGATCAATTGTTAGTCGGTGACCAAGTTTATGTTTTTACTCACAAGGAAGACGTCCGCCGTACATTAGAAATTTTTGGAAAGAACATCAAGAAACGTGAGCGAGTGATAATCATTGGTGGTGGTAATGTAGGCCTTTCCGTGGCCCGCCAGCTTGAAAAAGGTTCGGACCGCATCCGTGCCAAAATCATAGAACTTTCTCGAGAATGCGCTGAAAACGCCGCCGAACACCTTGAACGTACAATTGTTTTACATGGAGATGGCCTCGACAAAGCACTGTTAGAAGAAGCCAACCTTGATAAATCAGATGCGCTTTTGGCTGTGACCGACGACGACAAGACAAACCTTTTGACCGCGACAAAGGCCAAAGCAGCTGGTTGCCCACAAGTGATTGCCCTTGTTAATGATCACGGTCTTGCACCGCTAATGCAGCCTTTGAATATTGACGCGTTCATCCATCCACGTGCTACAACAGTGTCATCAATCCTACGCCACATACGCCACGGCCGCGTGCGTCAGGTATACTCTATTGGCGACGCTGAAGCTGAGGTGCTTGAAGCTCAAGTGATGTCTACATCTCCTATTGCCGGTCAAATTATTCGAGATGTTAGACTTCCCGAGGGTGCAATTGTTGCGGCCGTGCAAAAGGGTGACAAAGTTTTGCGCCCAACTGGAGACACACGTATCGAAGAAGGTGACGTTGTCGTGATCTTCTCGCTTGCACGCAATATGGAAGAGGTCGAACGCCTTCTCCAGGTGCAAATAGATTTCTTTTAGGCATTTGCATCATGACTTGGTTTAAATCCCTTCCATTATTTGTCCAACTCCTCGGTTTTTCTGTTGCTACAATGTACCTGCCAATGCTCTTCGCCATTCGGCTTGAAGATTGGGATGTTGCGCGTACATTATTTTACTACACAACATTTCTATTGATAATTATAACGCTGATTGGGATTGCGGTCACAGGTTACGCATCACAAAATTCTGCCCGCCACTATCTGCTCACAGTTTTTGGCGCGTTTTTGATCGTCCCATCACTGCTTGCAATGCCGTTTGACTATCTTGTTCCGTCCATCAATTACTTTCAGGCCTATTTTGAAATGCTTTCCAGTCTCACCACGACTGGGGCAACACTGTTCGACGATCCATCTATTGTGCCTGCGCCATTGCACATGATGCGAGCAATTTTGGGCTGGGTTGGTGGCTTTTTCATCCTAGTAGTTGCGCTATCGATATTTGCGCCTTTGCACATTGGTGGGTTTGAGGTCTTTGCGGCGTTTCAGGACGGCCAAAAGGGTGGTAGTCAAATCGTTAATGCAGATGCTAGTCAACGACTTACTCGCTACGCTTCACAGATTTTCCCCGTTTACCTGTTTGTCACGGTATTTTTGATTATTGCTTTGTTAATAGCTGGGGATCGCACACTTGTCGCAGTATCCCACGCAATGTCCATAATCTCCACTAGCGGAATATCCCCGGTTGGTGGCTTAGAAGGAAGTAGCTCAGGCTATTGGGGTGAATTTTTGATGTTCCTCTTCCTTTTCTTTGCCGTTTCCCGTCATACTTTCTTCTGCACCACTGACCCTGAAGCAATGCAAAGTCTGAAATTGGATAAAGAAATTAATCTCGTCCTAATTTGTATAATTGTTATTCCGATCTTTCTATTCGCCCGGCACTGGACAACCACCTTTGAAGGCATAAACGACGATAACGCAATTACCGCCATCGTCGCTTTTTGGGGATCTGTGTTTACCGTACTCTCCTTTCTCAGCACAACAGGGTTTGAAAGCGCTGCTTGGACAAGCGCGCAAAGCTGGTCCGGGCTTGGCACAACTGGTCTTATACTCATGGCACTTGCGATAATGGGTGGGGGAATTGCCACGACGGCCGGAGGTGTCAAACTGTTAAGAGTTTACACGCTCTACAAACATGGTCGGCGTGAAATTCAACGCCTCACTTATCCCAATGCTATATTTCGCAGTTCCTCGCGTGCGCGAAAAAAAAACCGTGAGGGAGCACAAATTGCTTGGATTTTTTTAATGCTCTTTGTGCTGTCTTTGGCGGTTGTCGCGCTCGCTCTTTCAGTAACTGGTATCGGCTTTTCCGACAGTTTAGTGTTCGCCACCGCGGGCTTGTCCAACACAGGCCCTTTGGCTCATGCCGCGGGCGAGAGTTTTACAGGCTACGCTAATATTTCAGACACAGGCAAAGCTATCCTATGCGCAGCCATGGTACTCGGCCGTCTTGAGGCCCTCGCTGTGATCGCCGTGCTGAACCCAAGCTATTGGCGCTAGAGTTTTCTGCATATTTTAAGATCGGTTCGGTCATCACAAGAGTATTGCCGTCACTTAAGTTTTGAATTAAACGAAGCTAGTTTTTCTTCACAAAAAATGAGCAAAAACTATTTTACGACTGGTCAAAGTAAAATTTACTTTCATGACTGGCATCGTTCTGGCAGTGCTTCGCACGGCAAGAGCTCACAACAATAATATCCTGCTCAATAAATGCAGGGAAATAAAACTGAAGGCTGATAAAATGGCTGGCGATAGACAAAACTTACAAGACGCGTTCCTTAATAATGTGCGTAAATCCAAGATTTCTGTGACAATTTTTTTGATTAACGGCGTGAAGCTGCAGGGTATGATCACATGGTTTGATAACTTTTGTATTCTTCTGCGCCGTGATGGACAAAGTCAGCTTGTGTACAAACATGCCATATCCACTGTTATGCCAGCGGAAGCATTACAGCTTTATGACGGCGAAGAAAGCTGATCATAAACCGGAAAGTTATCGCTGTTTGGGGAGGGTGCTAAACTTGGAAAAGGCTTGCATTCTT
>DLZA01000067.1:0-3454 GCA_003447515.1 Paracoccaceae bacterium | reverse complement strand
TGGTGAACGCGCTGCGCCTTGATATCGGCTTTTCCGAAGTAGTAAACCTGCGCAACCCCCATGTTGGCTTACTGTTCAGCAAGGGTAAATTGGCTGAAATCGGAGAAAAAATAGATAACCAGAACATTAGTCTTGTGATTATCGATGGCCCGGTCTCACCAATTCAACAGCGAAACTTGGAGAGGTATTGGAAAGTCAAAGTTCTGGACCGTACGGGCCTTATCCTTGAAATTTTTTCTGATCGCGCGGCTACTCGTGAAGGCGTGTTGCAAGTCGACCTCGCGGCACTCAGCTACTCCAAAACTCGCCTAGTGCGCGCTTGGACGCACCTTGAACGGCAGCGTGGTGGCCTCGGCTTTGTCGGTGGAGCTGGAGAGACCCAGATTGAGTCAGATCGGCGCGCTATTGATGACGCCATACTGCGCCTGCGCAAGCAATTGGCCAAAGTTGTGAAAACCCGGGACCTGCACCGCGCTGCCCGCGCTAAAGTTCCATATCCAATCGTTGCTCTTGTCGGCTACACAAACGCTGGGAAGTCAACGCTCTTTAATACGTTAACGGGTGCAAAAGTTATTGCCAAAAATATGCTGTTTGCTACGCTTGACCCGACGATGCGAGAACTTGAACTCCCTGGCGGCCAAAAAGTTATCCTTTCAGATACGGTTGGCTTTATTTCTGAGCTACCGACGCAACTAGTTGCTGCCTTTCGCGCTACGCTCGAAGAGGTCCTCGACGCGGACCTTATCCTGCATGTGCGTGATATCGCGCACCCTGAAACAGAAGCCCAGGCTGATGACGTGACCGACATTCTAAACGACCTTGGGATTGCTCAATCCGCTAAAGACAAAATGATTGAGATTTGGAACAAATCTGACCTTCTTGATCAACCTGCCTTAGAAACTACGCTTAACGCGTCCAAGCGAAACGATAACATACAAACCATTTCTGCGCTCACAGGGCGCGGGCTAGACACCCTCCTTAGGTTAATTGAAACGTCAATTGAAGAGCCAACCACCACCGAAATTATTCGCCTGGCGTACTCTGAAGGCGCTCGACGCGCGTGGCTGTTTGAACAAAATGTTATTGGTGAAGAAAAAACATGGGATCAAGGTTACGAACTCACAGTAAAATGGACTGCTAAGCAAGCCGCTCAATTTGAAAAATACGGCGGCTAAACTTCACTAGAAAAGCTTTTTGGGCTGTAAAAAGAAGTTTGTGGGAGTATCAAATCTTACAAAAGCAAGCGTAAGTTATTTTTGATTTTGGTCTTAGAAGAAAATCGCAATTTTGCAACAAAACTGGCGGTCAGGTTCGTAGCAACACTTCCCACATTCAACAATTATGCTACATTATCGATCTGAAGGACTAACCATGACTTATTTACCTAATTCTATTGATGCAACTCAAGCGCTCTTAACAGATAAAAACTACATATGTGATCGTTCACTTGCGACGTTGGTTTACCTATCGCTGACTTTAAAACGCCCAATTTTTTTAGAAGGCGAAGCTGGCGTAGGCAAAACTGAGCTTGCCAAAACCCTCGCTAGCGCTTTGGACCGCGACCTCATCCGCCTACAGTGCTACGAAGGCCTTGACGCGAGTTCCGCTGTTTACGAATGGAACTTTGCTGCCCAAATTATTGCTTTGCGAGCGGCGGGAGACGGAAAGATAGCCGAAGATCAACTTTTTTCCGACAAATACTTGATCAAACGTGCACTTCTAAAGGCCATGGAACACAATCCTAAAGGCCCGCCTATTCTTTTGATTGATGAGATTGATCGTACTGATGAACCGTTCGAAGCATTTCTCCTTGAAGCTCTCTCCGATTACCAAGTCACGATACCAGAACTGGGCACTATTATTGCGCCCGAACCACCCATCGTAATCCTGACCTCCAACCGTACTCGCGAGGTGCATGACGCTCTGAAACGCCGGTGTCTTTACCATTGGGTAGACTATCCTGGGTTCGAACGTGAGGTCGAAATTTTACGCGCTCGTGCACCTGAAGTTGCAGAAACTCTAAGTCGGGAAGTGGTTGGTTTTATTCAACACTTGCGCGATGAAAACTTATTCAAAAATCCTGGAGTGGCTGAAACCGTCGATTGGGCCAAATGCCTCGTTGCCTTAGATGCGGTTGCCCTGTCTCCAGAGGTTATCGCAGATACGCTTGGTGCTGTTTTGAAATATCAAGATGACATCGCTAAAATCGCGGGAAGTGAAGCCACTCGTATTCTTGATCGCGCTCGCGCCAATATCGCCAATTCTGGACGGCAATGACAGATCCCTTAAAAACCCTCCCAGTTAACGGCAAACTTGTTGCTAATATCGTTTATTTCGTACGCACTTTACGTCGCGCAGGGGTGCCGGTTGGAAGCGCACAAACTTTGCAAGCGATACGTGCAGTGCAGGCTGCAGGTTTCACACAACGCAGAGATTTTTTCTTTACACTTCGCGCTACGCTAATCACTCGAATTGAACACCTTGACGTATTTGAACGTATTTTCTCAATGTTTTGGCGTGATCCCGAATTTTTGGAGGTCATGGTTCAGACGATGCTTCCAATGATCCAGACTCAAGCGGCCAAAGGAGATAAAAAAACTGCCGAGCAACGTGCTGCTGAGGCGATGATGGATGGTGCTCCCCCGCCACCACAATCAGACATTCAAGATTCCCGCGAGGAGGTTGAAGTTGATGCTGAGTTCTCATTTTCAGCCAACGAAAAACTGGGTTCTATGGATTTTGAGCAAATGTCTAACGCCGAAATGGTTGCAGCTAAACAGACGATCAAATCTATGAGCTTTCCTATTAAACCCATTCCTTCGCGCCGCCTTATACCGTCACCCACGGGAAGCAGAATAGATGTCCGTGCTACATTTCGCGCGACTATGCGTGCAGGTGGCGAAGCCATTGACTTGCCCAAACGAAAACCGAAAACTCGCCCGCTCGACCTCGTGGCGCTTTGCGACATCTCTGGCTCAATGTCTACATATTCGCGGTTATTCATGCACTTTTTACACTCGGTTTCCCTCACCCGTGGACAGGGTTGGGCCAAGGTTCATGCATTTACTTTCGGCACGCGCCTTACGAATATAACGCGAAGCTTGTCCAAAAGAGACCCTGACGCCGCTCTTGAGGCCGTTGGCAAACAATCGCAGGATTGGGACGGCGGCACGCGAATTGGTGACAGTCTTGATGCGTTCAACAAGCACTGGTCTCGCAGAGTACTTGCACGCGGTGCATTTGTATTGATCGTAACGGACGGGTTAGAACGCCAAAACACAGACCAGCTTGAACGCGAAGCCTGCCGTCTGCGCCGTTCGGCCCGTAAGGTTATCTGGCTTAACCCCCTGATGCGCTGGGAAGGTTTTTCCCCTCAAGCGGCTGGAATTCGCGCATTGCTTCCTCATGTAGATAGCTTTCATTCCTGTCACTCACTCAACTCACTTCGAGACCT
>DLZA01000284.1 GCA_003447515.1 Paracoccaceae bacterium | reverse complement strand
GTGCTAGCGGATGCCGAAGACCTTTTGGATGAACTTGGCGTACGTTTTGAGGCAAACGCATCTGAGGCCGCGGCCGCCGCGATGTTGGCAGCTTCCGTCCATTACCCGATCCGGGGTGCTGTGACATTCAAAGGTCCAGTTGGTGTAAATGTAGCCTCTGACGCATTGGCAAACCTGTGTTCTTCCGGTGTCAATGGTGGCGCCTTGATTATCGTTGGCGAAGACTATGGTGAAGGTTCCTCCATAATGCAGGAGCGTAGCCATAGTTTTGCGATGAAATCGCAGTTTTGGCTGCTGGATCCGCGCCCCAATCTGCCTTCTATCACTAAGGCGGTTAAAGACGGTTTTGAGCTATCTGAAGCTAGCAATACGCCCGTGATGCTGATGGTACGCATTCGCTCCTGTCATGTCACGGGTACCTTTGCGACATCAGAAAACCAGAGACCAGCTTTAACAATGAAAGATGCCATCGCCAATCCGCAATCTGATTTCAAACGGGTGGTGTTGCCACCCTGGAGCTATATCCATGAAAAGGAAAAGATCGAAGATCGCTGGCCCGCAGCGGAAAAATTTATCTCTGACAATAAACTAAATGAGTTCTTTGGCCCCAAGGATAGCGAGCTGGGCATTATTGTTCAGGGTGGTATGTATAACAGTGTCATTCGCGCGCTCCAGCGCATTGGCCTAGCTGATGTGTTTGGGGAAACGGCCGTACCTATCTACTGCCTTAATGTCACGTATCCGATTTTAAGAGATGAATTCGATGCTTTTTGCGAGGGCAAAGACCATTTACTAGTTGTGGAAGAAGGACAGCCTGAACATATCGAACAGACGATGGGGAATTTTCTGTTCAAAAGTGGGAGGAAACTTAATCTGCACGGCAAGGATATTCTACCAATGGCCGGTGAATACACTGGACAGGTTGTGCTGGATGGCCTAACGGCATTTCTCAAAAAAGCTGCGCCGCAGATGCTGCCGGACAAGGTGCGTGCACCTAACCAGGAAGCGCCCACGATACCTGACTTGTCCCAAACTGTCCCAATCAGGCCTCCAGGGTTTTGCACAGGTTGCCCAGAGCGGCCCATTTTTGCTGGTATGAAACTAGTTGAGCAGGAATTGGGTAAACATCAAATCACCGGGGATATCGGATGCCACCTGTTTGGTTCGCTTCCCCCCTTTGAAATTGGCGGTGCAACAATGGGCTATGGGCTTGGGCCCGCAGCGAATGCAGCTTTTGATGGTGGTGGCGAGCGTCGTGCGATTTCAATGCTTGGTGATGGTGGGTTTTGGCACAACGGGCTGAGTTCTTCGATCGGGAACATGGTATTCAACAAGTCTGATAATGTTGTTGTAATCGTCGACAACTACTACTCGGCAGCAACAGGAGGGCAAGATGTTCTCTCCTCTCGGGCGCAGAACTCAACTAAAGCCACAAATAATCCGATTAGTGCTGCATTGAAGGGTGTAGGTGTTGAATGGATTCGGCAGATTGATCATACTTATGATGTCGGTAAAGTCCGGGATACGGTCCGCGAGGCGCTAACAACAGAATTCAAAGGGCCAAAGGTAATAGTTGCTTCATCCGAATGCATGCTAAATAAACAGAGGCGCGAGAAGCCCATCCGTAATAAGGCAATCAAACATGGCCGGCGGGTTGACGTGCCCCGTTTCGGCGTTGATCAAGATGTTTGCACTGGGGATCATGCCTGTATTCGCCTGTCCGGTTGTCCCTCACTATCTCTGAAAAAGTTGGATGATCCACTGCGTGATGATCCTATCGCTCATATTGACCAAACATGTGTTGGTTGTGGCAATTGCGGTGAGGTGGCGGATGCCGCGGTGTTATGCCCTTCCTTTTATAGAGCAGATGTTGTGCATAATCCTGGTAGATTTGAATTCTGGCGCTCGCGCGTGAGCGCAAAACTGATCGCAGCATTTCAATCCCGCAGGGATTCAAAGCGACTGCGCTTTGATAAGGCCCCGTTGTGAATAAATTGCTTCAACCAAGGCCTCCAGACCAAAAGCTAGATCAGATCATCAAAATCGCAGTCACTGCGGTTGGTGGACAGGGTGGTGGCGTTTTGACAAGTTGGATCGAAAGTCTTGCGCGATCTCAAAACTATGTTTGTCAGGCGACTTCAGTGGCAGGCGTGGCGCAACGAACAGGCGCAACGATCTACTATATCGAAATGCTGCCTCACTCAGACAAAACTCCCGTCTTTTCTTTGGCTCCGGCGGAAGGCGACGTTGACATTGTAATCGCTGCCGAGATGATGGAAGTTGGACGCGCGATTATACGCGGCTTTGTCACGCCAGATCGCACCACGCTTATCGGCTCAAACCACCGAGCGTTTGCTGTATCGGAAAAAGTAGTGCCCGGGAACGGCATGGCAAATGCCGAAGAAGTTCAGGCCACAGCCGAGATTGCATCTCGAAAACTGATCCTTGCAAATATGGATGATTTAGCAACCCAACATGGATCTGTAATATCCTCATCCTTGTTTGGAGCGCTGGCCGGTTCCGAAGCGCTGCCATTTGAACGGGCTGCTTTTGAAGAAGCCATTCGTGCAAGTGGAAAGGGCGTGGATGCGTCGCTGAATGCTTTTGATGCGGGATTTTGGGTCGCAAAACATGGTGAAGAGATACCAAAAAATGACCAAGTTGCTAATTTATCACCTAAAATTGTGGGTCCTGAATACTTGCTGGGCAACTGGCTTGAATTGTCCAAACGTGTAGATGCGCTGCCCAGCCCAACACACAAAATGGCGCATGCAGGTTTGGCTAAAGTTGTTGATTACCAGGACTGCAGCTATGGCGAAGTTTATTTAGATCACTTAAGC
>DLZA01000265.1:4118-4646 GCA_003447515.1 Paracoccaceae bacterium | reverse complement strand
CTTTGGAACCACTTCGTAGCCCGCTTCTTCAGGTTCATCATCTTCCAATTCCGGTGGGAAACCTGGTGCGAGGATATTCAGGCCCGTCTTTTCTTCCAAACGCTTGATTATGTTTGGGCTGAGTTCTCGTTCCCCGTACCGCGCGATACCATCATCAAAAATCTCACAAATCAACGGAGAGATTTCGAGCGGCACATTGTTGCGCTCTGCAATTTCTTGAAATAAACCAACGTCTTTTTTAACAAGGTCCATGGTAAAGGAAATATCACGGGAACCGTTGAGGATGACTTGGCTTTCGGTTACGTGGCTGAACGAGTTACCAGACGAAATGGCGATGGCCTCATACGCAGTGTTCAGATCCATCCCAGCCGCTTTAGCCGTGACCAAAGCCTCGGCATTAGCAACCAAATGCACGGTAGCAAGATAATTTGTAAGAACCTTCAGCATGGACGCCGACCCAAGCGCTCCTGTGTGCAAAATTCGACGACCCATTTTTTTAAGGAGCGGCAAAATGATTAGGAATGTTGT
>DLZA01000265.1:0-3707 GCA_003447515.1 Paracoccaceae bacterium | reverse complement strand
AATTATCATCGCTCCAAGCCTTTCAACCTCCGCTTGATCTGTCGTAGACATCTCCATCCAGATCTTGCCCTCTTTAACCTCTGGTAGCATTGATCGCAGCACAGCATCTGAGGCAGCAGGCGACGGCAGGCAGGTGATAACCGCATCACAATCACGCATTAGCTGTGCCGGATTAGCGGCAGCTTTAGCACCTTTTCTAACCATCGCATCAACCAGATCGAAATTTAAATCTAACACAGAAAGATCAACGCCGTTACGCAATAAACTGCCTGAAAGTTTGTGACCCACATTGCCCAGACCAATAAATCCAACTTTCATAATTCCCCTCTTTTTTACTTTATGTTTCACGCATGACACCCCGCACCGCGCAAAAAGGATAGCCCTGTTGCGACATCTAATGTCGAGTTTAGAGGTCGGGCTTGCGTGGCGCTGGATCAACAGTAAGGTTAGGCTATGACTCTTCCCGCAAATTCACAGCAAAAGAAATCGGACGCCGATGCAGGAATCGAAGTAACGGATGACTTTGAACGTTTCATCCAGCGCAACGACGTGTTCAGTCGGGCAATGTGGGATGACAGTTTGCAATCGCCAAAAACGAATGCATTTTTCGCCAGTTATCGCATGGAGGCTGCCCCGCGTCGAGGGGATGGGTTTTCGCAAAAGGACTTTGCGCTTCGCAATGCAGCTTGGCTCATTTCGGACGTAGTGTCAGATCGCAGTGCCAAGGATGGTCGGCGCGAAGGATTTCAAGCACCGATTGCTGCAGACACACCTGTTGCTTCAGAAAGGCTAGATGTTACCGACCCAAGCGCAATGGCCACCGAGGTGAAGCGTATTGCTAAATTCTTTGGCGCAGATTTGTGCGGTGTAACCAACTATGATGAACGCTGGCTATATAAAAGTCGTGTTGATACCCGCGACATGTCGGACGCAACAAATAATTTACCACATGGTTTAACCAGTGTCATTGTGATGGGACACCAGATGGAGGAAGATCTGGTTGCAACATATCCATCCGCATTGGCTGGAGCTGCGACTGGGCGTGAGTATTCTCATGAGGCGACAATTGTGATGCAAGTGGCCGCCTACATACGCAATCTGGGATACGAAGCCGTAGCTTCAATGAACGATACAGCTTTGGTGATACCCTACGCCATTAAGGCGGGCTTGGGAGAGTACGCACGAAACCAGTTGGTGATAACTCCTGAATTTGGCCCACGTTTGCGATTTTCTAAGATTTTTACGAATATTCCGCTGGCGCATGACGCAGCAAAACCGCTCGGTATTCGAGCATTTTGTGATATCTGCACGGCCTGCGCAGACGCATGCCCCGTGAAGGCGCTGCCTTATGGATTACCCACGGATGTACAACCCAATATAAGTGCCATCAAAGGAGTGCGAAAATGGACATCAGACGCGGAAAAATGCTTTGGATTTTGGGCTAGCTTAGCCTCTGACTGTGCGATTTGCATGCGAGTTTGCCCCTTCAATCGCGATTTTACTAAGTGGCGTCACCGATTGTGGCTGAAACTAGCCCTGTCCCCGCTACGAAATTTTGCGCTGCGGTTAGCAAAAAAACATGGTGCACGTAAGAAGCCATCAGACTGGTGGCGTTCGCCTTAGCGCAACAGTGCTTTTCGGAGGGTAACATTGGCCTTACCAATGTTTTTGTCTACGTTGTCGCGAGATTATTAGGTGCCGTTTCAATGTCTATCAGACCCGTTAAATCTACAAGTCAAGCGCAGGCGACCATGGAGGGTGCAGGTGTGCGCTTACATCGTGCCTTCGGATTTCAGGACCCAACAGAGCTAGATCCGTTTCTGTTATTTGATGACTTTCGCAACGAAATTCCAGAGCATTATGCAAAAGGATTTCCCTGGCACCCACACCGCGGGATTGAAACGATTACTTATGTTTTATCCGGCGAAGTGGATCACGCTGATAGTCTTGGGAATAAAGGGAAATTAGAAGCCGGGGATGTCCAGTGGATGACCTCTGGAAGTGGAATTTTGCACCAAGAAATGCCACGTGGCAATGCAAACGGGCAGATGCATGGTTTTCAGCTCTGGGCCAATCTACCACGTAATTTAAAGATGACATCACCACGGTATCAAGATGTGGAGTCAAAGGAAGTTCCCATTATTCATGACGATGATGGGACAATAGTCAAAGTGATTGTAGGTGACTTTTGGGGCAAGACGGGACCTGTGGATGGCATAGCGGCTGAACCACAATACCTCGATGTGTCTGTGCCTGCTGGGGTGAAGAAAACGCTACCAGTCGACACCTATCGCCGTTCTTTTGCCTACGTATTCGAGGGGGCTGGCGCCTTTGCAGGTGCGTCCGACCCAACAGGAATTTTGTTGGAAAAAGAAGTTTTGGGTCAAGAAGTCAATATCCGCGATTTGTCTGGCAATCGCACTTTGGTCAAGTTCGACTCAGGTGACAACATAACAGTTCAAGCGGGTGAAAAAGGCGTTAGGTTTTTGCTAATCTCGGGTAGGCCAATCGAGGAGCCCGTTGCGTGGCATGGGCCAATCGTAATGAACACGCAAGAGGAGCTAATGCAGGCATTCAAGGAGCTGCGTAATGGAACGTTCATTCGTCCACCACACTAAACGTTAAATTGCCCCGAACCACATAAGCAATCCGAAATACAAGGCATCAAACATAGTAAGGTTAGTCACCAAACCGCCAAGCCAGGTATTCATTTAAACCCGTACCCTTTAGACAGTCTAATCTTTGCTTCAACCATCCATTTTTAGCGCTGAAATAAATGCTTCTTGCGGGATATCAACTTTCCCAAACTGACGCATCTTTTTCTTACCCGCTTTTTGTTTATCCAACAACTTGCGCTTTCGAGAAACGTCACCTCCATAGCATTTTGCTGTCACATCCTTGCGAAGGGCTGACAAGGTCTCACGAGCGATGATGCGCCCACCGATGGCAGCTTGGATTGGAATTTTAAACATGTGTTGAGGGATCAGGTCTTTGAGTTTTTCAACCATAGCGCGACCCCGGGCCTCAGCGCGTTCGGCGTGGACCATGGTTGAGAGTGCGTCAACAGCTTCCTCATTTACGAGAATCTGCATTTTTACAAGTTTGTCTTCGCGGTAACCTTCCATGGAATAATCGAACGATGCATAGCCTTTCGTTACGGATTTCAGGCGATCGTAAAAGTCGAACACCACTTCGTTGAGTGGCAGGTCATACACCACCATCGCACGCGTGCCGGCGTAAGTTAGATCAATTTGGATGCCACGGCGATCTTGGCACAACTTCAGCACATCTCCAAGGTATTCGTCAGGCACAAGTATCGTCGCCTTAATGCGCGGTTCTTCAATATGATCCACGTGGGTTAGATCGGGCATGTCGGCGGGATTGTGTAGATCAATCATCGTACTATCGCGCATGTGCACGTGGTAGATCACGCTTGGGGCAGTTGTAATCAACTCAATATCATATTCGCGCTCAAGTCGATCACGGATGACCTCAAGGTGCAGAAGTCCAAGGAAACCGCAGCGAAATCCAAAACCAAGAGCTGCAGAGGTTTCCATTTCAGTACTAAACGATGCATCATTCAGGGAGAGTTTTGCAATCGCTTCGCGCAAATCTTCGAATTGCGCATTGTCTACAGGGAAAAGACTGCAGAAAACTACCGGCTGTGACGGAGCAAATCCTGGAAGCGGCTCTTCAGTACCCTTTTT
>DLZA01000234.1:1798-3453 GCA_003447515.1 Paracoccaceae bacterium | reverse complement strand
ATCGCAGCGCTCACAGTGGGCAACGTGTTTGATGAGGAAGGCGACGTTCGCACACAGTTCATCCTAAGCGTACAGCAGAGCAAAGGTGGGCAAACACGCACAGTGTATCTCAATCAGCGCTTGCGTAAGGCACTGCGAGAATATGGTGATTATATACGCCTTGCAGATCCACAGCGCCCGTTGTTTGCCAGTCAAAAGGGCGGACACTTCTCGGCCAATACAATGTGCCAGCTGTTCCTGGACATTTACAAAGCAATTGGTCTCAAGGATGCCTCAAGTCATTCAGGTCGCAGGACATATATTACCCGTTTGGCCAACAAGGGTGTAGGCGTACGCTTGCTTGCAGCTCTTGCCGGCCATTCGCATATATCCACGACACAGAGGTACATAGATGTGAACTCTGAGCAATTGAGTGAAGCTGTGGAGTTGCTGTAAACAATTGGCCCAGTGCGGACCTTCGAACAAGGTGCAGCTAATGGCGGGTCAGAGCCCAAAGGAACCAATGCTGCGGGTCGACTCAATGGCCGAAATGCGAACTAGAGCGACGTTTAGACGATCAGGTGTTGGCTGTGAATTCTTCGAGCACGGCGATTGCGTCCAATTCTCTGCCATCTGGTACGAACAAATGATCGTGGAAATAACCTGAAACAGGGTTCACCCCCATATCGTGTTTCGCTAGCGCCGTTGTTATGCGGGCCAGAAAGCCGATGGCCTCCAGTGATGAATGAATATTCAAAGTAATCATCCGGCAGGGAAATTCATAAGCCAAACCATGTGCGTCGGCTTCTTCCTTCAGCAGAATGAGCGTCACTCCTTCTGCTTCGCCAAACATCATTCTTGGACGAAGGCCAGCGGGCACTATGCCATCTGGAAGCGTCGCAAACACATATAAGCCGTCCACAAGTTCCGCTGACATACTGCCCAAGAGTTTGTCTAGGTTTGTCTCACCAGTCATGTTTTTTCCTATTCCTAATGGGTTTCAAAGCTAATGAGAAACATGCCGATTATGAGAAATGCCACTCCGGCAATGCCAAGAACGCCGATGTCTTGCCTGAATACAGTGATCCCGACAATAACGGATCCGACAGATCCGATGCCTGTCCAAATTGGGTATGCGACCCCTAGGGGTAAAGAACGCATGGACCAATACAAAGCCGCCAAGCTTGCTATCATCAAAGCTGCGGTCGCAAAGAGCAGGCTTAACCTAAAACTTTCAGAAAGGGATTTTAGTCCCGCGGCCCATGCCGTTTCCAATAGACCTGCGATCAAAAGTACAATCCACGCCATTTCGCCCTCAAAAATTTCGGGTCGTCCCGGCTAGCCCATGAAATGTCAGGTCGTCCTGAACGGGCGTTCCAGCGTACTTAGCTAATTTTCTATAAGGGCACAACTAAACTGCAGCAGTCGTTCATCGCCGCGGAGAGAATGGTCGCTTCGTCCGCATAGCAGTCGTAAGATGATCACGCAGCGAATGGCGGCTTAGAGCCCTTACGGTGCCCAGTTTGGCAACTTGGTATGTGGTACGAAGTTCTGCCCATTTATCCATTTATATTATGCCTATTTTGCGCTCATCAAATGCGGATTTACGCGCATTGCGTACATCGACGGTACATAGCACTTAATCGATAACCATAAACAATCAACACTGGAAACAA
>DLZA01000234.1:0-1414 GCA_003447515.1 Paracoccaceae bacterium | reverse complement strand
GGCGCAAAGCTCGCGGGTGTCGAGATGATGGTCGCAACCTTCGATCAAATCGGATTTGGCCAGACCCTACGCTATTTCACTGGCGCTGTTGAGATGATCGGCACAGCCTTGTTATGGCTGCCACGTCGTCAAGTCGTTGGTGCCGCCGTTCTGGGGGGCACGATGGCCGGTGCGGTCCTGACCCATCTGTTCATTCTGGGGCCCTCAGCTTTGCCTGCCACCGTGCTCGGACTGCTATGTGCGACAGTTCTTTACATCTATCGCGATCAAATTCCCGAGGTTCTGGGGCGCAGCAATACACCAGAAACCTGAACGGAGTCCCTCATGTCAGCACGGTCCAATAAGGCAGAACGCCAATCGTGCATTTGAAAGTTGGGCAGACGCTCGAAACAGAATAATCAAGGATACCAAAATGATCCAAACCGTTCCGATTATCGCGGGCAAATCACCCTTCAAGGTCACCCTCGAAAAAGGGAAAAACTACTTCTGGTGCCAATGTGGTATGTCCAAGAGCCAGCCATTCTGCGACGGCAGCCATGCAGGCACTGACATCGGTCCGTTGAAATTCACCGCCGACAAAGACGGTGACGCAGCGATGTGTCTTTGCAAATCAACGGCCAACGGCCCGTTCTGTGATGGCACGCACGCTGGTCTTGGCGATCTGGCTGTGGGTGATGCGGCCCCTGCGCCCAAATCCGATGTCCCGCAGGCGACACCGACCCCCGAAGAGCCCACCGTCGCACGCATTCATGCGTTGGCCAAAGACGGTTTGTCCAAACTTGGGCACCACGGTGAGATGGGATCCATGGGCATTCCACGCAAAGATCTGCCGCATTGGGATGATATCCAAGTTCTGCCTGCGCAGATGGCGCGCAAACCATTGCTGGATGATGTGCCGGTCGCGACGTCCGTGACAATTGGCCCGCGTGCCGCCAAACCATTGCGACTGGATATCCCTCTTTTTGTCTCTGACATGAGCTATGGCGCATTGTCTGAAGAGGCGAAGACTGCGTTGTCACGCGGTGCTCAGATGGCAGGCACCGGTATTTGTTCCGGCGAAGGTGGCATGTTGCCCGAAGAACAGGCCGAAAACAACCGCTATTTCTATGAACTGGCGTCTGCGCGTTTTGGCTGGGACCTCGATTTGGTGGCTCGCGTTCAGGCGTTCCATTTCAAAGGCGGACAGGGTGCTAAAACTGGTACCGGCGGTCATCTGCCTGGCGACAAGGTGCAAGGGAAAATCGCTCAGGTCCGAGGGTTGGAACCTGGCCAAGATGCGATTTCCCCGTCGACGTTTGCTGATCTAGAAACGCCTGCGGATTTCAAACGTATTGCCGATCAGGTGCGCGAACGTTCAGGCGGAATTCCCATCGGGTTCAAACTGTCAGCCAACCACATAGAGGACGACATTGAT
>DLZA01000398.1 GCA_003447515.1 Paracoccaceae bacterium | reverse complement strand
ATCTCATTGCCGCCGTCGGTCGTGTCAAATTCTGTTGGGCCGCCGGATGAGGCTGTCAGACGCAGCGCGTTATTTGCGCCAAATTCAGACATTACACTCAAGGAAAATGTGCCATCCCCTTTGGCAATGACCTGAGCTGTGACACCGTTTATGGCGTCCAAATCCTTTGAAAACTCTAAGAGTGATGTGCCGCCACTGGCGATTGTAACACTTTGTGCGGTATTGGCCGCGTTGGCTGTGAACAGATTTTCCGTGGACCATGTGCCCGTCTCTACGGTCAAGGTTCCAGCCGGAACGGTAGCTTCGAGGGAGGCAAAACCTGCAAATTCTAACACCTGCCGGCTGGCCAATTGGTTAGTTTTTACTGAAATTGATCCGGTTTCCAGCGCGCTCATGTCGTGAACGGCAATGGCGGTGGCTGCGCTGGAGCTTTGAGCTTGAAATAGGCCGGTTGCACCTGCAACGCTCAAGGCACCCTCCAGAGTTGCGGCGCGCGCGCGAAATTTTGCAACCTCGGAAATTGCCAGATCATTTTCGCTCACTTGTTTGTTAATGAGTGCCTTTGCAGGTTCGATTTCTGCTGCAACGATACTGTCCACCAACTGTGTGATGTTCAGGCCGGAGCCGCCGCTGTTCAAAGTACTCAAATAATCGACAGCCATGAACCTATGCCCTTTGCTCTACTCTCTCGTAGTATAACGACCAAACTCAGAAGGTTTTAAGTTCTGCGTCTGGGTTAAAAACTGATTTCAATTTCGATCCGACGGTTCTTTTCCCGTCCCTCTGCCGTGTCATTATCTGCTACGGGCTTGGTTTCGCCGAGGCTCACGGCCTTCAACTTACCGGCGGGCACAAGTCCGGTGGATTGCATAGATTGCACCACGCTCGCAGCCCGCGCCGCGGCCAAGTCCCAATTGTCTCTGTAGAGCGCCCCGTCAGAAATTTGAACATTGTCCGTGTGACCGGTGACCGTCACTTCGCTGTTGGATGTCATCGATGCGAAAGCTACGCGGCTTAGAATATCGGTTGCGGCACCGGTGAGATCTGCTGAACCTGATGGGAAAGCCCCGCCCGATCCGACGGTTACGAATACAGAGCCATCACGACGCTCGACGGTCACCAGGCCTTGTTCAATTTCATCTTGCAGCGCAACGGCCAATTGATTTTCGGTCAATGTCGCATTGGCCATAACGGCTTGTTCACGGACCTCTTGTTCTTGCTTGATCGCTGAGGGTCCGGGCCCCTGTCCCTCGGCGTTGGCTGCCATGGACAGTTCTTTTAACTGCTGCTCCAAACCGCCCAACAGAATTTCGCTCTCGGCTTGTCCGCTGGCGTTGCGTGCTTCGGCCAAAGCTGCCAGGGTCTCCTCCAACAGACTGGGCAGGTCTTTTTCTGTATCATCTGGGGATGGGAAATTGATTACAACATTTTCACCCAGCATTTCAACGGAGACGTCGCCATCTTGAATAGCAGATTGCAGCGCGGCGCCCAATTCGGCCGCGTCCATTTGAGCTGCCGTGCGCTCGCCTTGCATGTCGCCCGCTTGTCCGGTCCCTTGATTTTGACCGAAATCATCTTGGCGATCCCCGTCAACCGAATCTTCTTTTTTGCTGTCGATCTCAATTTCTGGCTTTTGTAACTCTGTGGTTTCCTGCGTCATCTCTTGAGTTACAGAGGGGCTTGGTGAGGGACTAAACTCCAGAGAAATCACGGTTGTTCCCTTGGGCTGTTCCACCACGGGCACAGTTTTTTGCACCCCGAAAGCATTCTTAAGAGAACCGGAAATCATTTTAAACTTCGGAGTATTAAATTCTGCAAAAGACAAAATAAGAACGAAAAATGCCATAAGCAACGTCGCCATATCGGCAAAAGTTGCCATCCATGCCGGCGCACCCACCGGCGGACATTTTGGGCATTCCTCTTCATCTTCGTCTTCTTCAATATCGGCAGGTTCAGCCATAACAGCCTCCAGTGTGGCGCAAGTTGGTGTTGATAATTCTACGCCGCTTCAAGTTTTGCTTGTTGTTTTGGTGGCAAGTTTGCGGCCATTTGGTCTTGAATAGTGCGGGGGCTTTCGCTTTTCGCAATGCCGCTCAGGCCAGAAATAACCATCTGGCGATAGGTCGTTTCATGGACAGTATAGCCTTCAAGCTTTGTGAGCATGGGTGCGAACAGCACATTGGCAATAAACGCGCCGTAGAGTGTGGTCAGCAAGGCCACAGCCATGGCTGGACCGATCGCTTTTGGGTCAGCCATGTTCCCAAGCATGAGCACCAGACCCACTAGCGTACCGATCATGCCCATCGCCGGACCGATATCGATCCAAGCCTTGACAACGCCTTGATTGGCTTCGTGTCGGAGCTTCATCGCTTTAATTTCTTGAGTCATTTGCCGCACCAATGTGCGCTCATCGGCGCCATCGACCAGCATCTGTAAGCCTTTCTCGAAAAACTTGTCTGGCACCTCCTGGCCCTCAAGAGCCATCATGCCGTCCTTTCGTGCGACAGCAGCCAGTTCGATCATGCGTTCAATCATTGCATCTGGTTTTTTCACCGGCGGTAAAAACGCTTTTGCCATGGCACCAAAGCTGCCGAGAAATACCGGCAGTGGCGCTGTGTACATGACGGCAAAAAATGTTCCACCAAACACGATTAAGATAGATGCAGTATCAATGAACGCCCCGAGGCCCCCCCCCGAGAGCATGGCGCCCACGATCATGCCAACTGCGCCCAACAGGCCAATAAGAGAAGCTAGATCCATTCTGAGTACCTTTTCATCGTTATCACCTTTCAGCTTCAATTTTCGTACCAAGTTGGAATTGGCCGAAAATTATATTGTTAAAAAACGCCACACAAATGTCGAAGATGGTATGTATATTGCGGTATGTAACGCGATAACTGTAGCGGTGAGATAAAAATGTTAAAGACTTTAATGACGGTTCTAGGGCTGATTTTAGCCACGTCCACTCATGCGCAATTCTACAAACAAGGAAACCTTGTCACAGATTTGGAGCAAGGCATCATTTGGCTGCGGTGTTCCTTGGGACAGCGTTGGGATCCGTCAACCGAGCAGTGTCAGGGCGAGGTCATGCGGCTGAGTCATGCTGAAATAGATCAGGTTATTTTACAGGCAAATCAGCAACTTGGAGGAAAGTGGCGTTTACCTACATTGGCCGAATTAGAAAGTATAGTGTGCTTTGAATGTCCAGCGCCAAAAATAGATGCAGAGGTGTTTCCGAACACTGCAAGCGAGCCCTATTGGACATCGGAAGCGAATTGGATCGCTCCACGGAGCCGTTGGAGCGTCAGTTTTATGACGGGTTTAAAATACGGCAGATTCTTTCCACAGCAGCAATTGGCTGGCCGTCTTGTTTCTGATCGTTAGATCAATTTAAAACGTCACATTGGGATGTTATCAAATTACATTTCTAGCTATTTGTTTGTAGTAGACTTCTGTCGGCGCAGTCGCAAAATCCTTTTAAGAGCTTTAAAACTTCAACCCAGATCTTCCCGTGGGCGGTTCGTAAACCGCAGGTCATAGAGCTGTCCGTTCCCGGCTCATCCACCCTTAACAGATGCAGCATCGGCTGTGGTCCAATTTGCCGCTTTTTGGTGATTTAAACAAATGAATTCAAATCCTTTCGAAAACCATTATTACTTCTATTCTATCATATCAAGACAAGGGCCCTTAGATGGGTGCTATTACGAACCATTGGGATCCAGATGGCGCCGGATTCCACGATCTATAAGGCCGAGCTCTCAAGCGGTGCCCAGCGAGATCCTTATTGCGCACTCTTGTGGCAGCCGCATCGTCGTCTCGGATGAGGATCTATTTTGGTGGTGACGTTTTCTCAAAGCTGGGTACATCTGTTGGAATCTGATGAAAGGGCTGCTTGTCTACACAAAAAATTGCAGCTTGAGGACGAAACCATGAATGATCATCCAAGGTGCCAATTTTTAAAACCAACATGCCAGGCCGAGGTGGGCTTTTAACGCAAACATGAGTGCCGCAATTGTCGCAAAAATATCTCACGCGCGGCTCGCTTAAATCGCTCCTTGCGAAGGTTTTGAATTCGCCTTGTGTGACCGTAAAAGTATCTTCTGAAATCACAATTGAGGCATTGGGTTCACCGCCCGAAAG
>DLZA01000327.1:2280-3927 GCA_003447515.1 Paracoccaceae bacterium | reverse complement strand
GTGTCGTATGATGTCCTAAGTCGCCCAATTTATTATTATTTTATGGCATATTAGATGACTTGCTGTCCATACATGTCTTTATCTGTCCTGTTGCATCCACTAATATGGGGTGGATAATTAGGTGGATAAAATATGACCATAAAACATCGTCTAACGTTCGCATTCATCAAGGCAGCTGCGCCTGGAAAGTACAGCGATGGATCGGGTTTATGGTTGTTCAAACGACGTGACGGTGGGGCGCAATGGTTTTTGCGAGTTACAGTTCACGGTAGGCGCAAAGAAATGGGCCTAGGCGGCTACCCGGACGTATCGCTCAAAGACGCACGCAAATTGGCGGAGCGTTGGAGGTCTGAGGCCCTCATTGGCAACGATCCGATCAAAGCGCGGCATCGAGAGCGGCGGGAACTGTCCAAGGCCGAGAACACTTTGAGTAAGATTGCGCATGCCGCGTTCGAAGCCCGTAAGGCAGAGCTGAAGGGCGACGGCAAAGCCGGTCGGTGGTTTACGCCATTAGAATTGCACGTGCTACCGAAGATTGGCAGCATACCAATCGAAGAAATCGATCAAACCGATATTAAAGACGCGCTAGCTCCGATCTGGCACAGCAAGGCTGACACGGCCCGCAAGGCAATGAACCGGCTTAATCTTGTGTTCAAATATGCGGTTGCGATGGGGCTCAATGTTGATCTCATGGCTACGACAAAAGCCAGAGAGTTGCTTGGCAAAACCAGACATGTAACCACCCATATACCGGCTCTGCACTGGAATAACGTGCCTGCGTTCTATGCATCACTGGCTGAGCCCTCCTTGGTGCATCTGGCTATGCGCCTCTTAATACTGACTGGCGTAAGGTCGGCGCCACTACGGTTCATGCGATTTGATGAGATCCGAGATAATATTTGGACTGTCCCAGCTGAAAATATGAAGGGCCGAAAAGGCGCAGTTGGTGACTTTCGCGTTCCATTATCGGCAGAGGCGTGGCGGGTGATAGAGTTGGCAGCCCCATTTGAACGTGACGGTTTTTTGTTTCCAAACGTTCGAAAGGGCGTGATGAGTGACGCTACAATGGCGCGCATGATGGAGCGGCGTGGCATGCACGAGCGTCCACATGGTTTCAGATCCAGCCTGCGTACTTGGCTGGCAGAATGCACAGACGCGCCGCATGAAGTCTGTGAGACCGTGCTGGCCCATGTGAACGGCACTTCAGTGCAACGCAGCTATCGCAGGACTGATTATTTGGAGCAACGGGCCGCACTGATGGAACGTTGGGCCAACTTCGTCGCCTCTCAAAGCAATTCGGTGGAGTTGAAAAATGAAAAAAACTAGCTTGCTGGAACAGTGTGCCAATTACCCTGAGGAATTTTCGGCTGCTGTCGCTGCTTTAGATGGTAATGCCCATCCACTGGCAGAATATGTACTCCAGTTTGGGGCCCTCAATACTGAGTTGGCGCGACAAACTGTTCATGATCTGCTATTAAATAAACCCCGTCAGAGGGGCATCAAACGCACAGCCTCACAAATTAAAATTGATCTGAATTCTTGGAATGATGTTCGGATCGATATGGAAAAATACGGTATTACTGAAAATGCGGCTGTTGAGAAACACCTAAATGAAGTGGATACAAAGATCTCCAAAGATACATTTCG
>DLZA01000327.1:0-1892 GCA_003447515.1 Paracoccaceae bacterium | reverse complement strand
TAAAAGTTGGTGTCTAAATGCTGATTTTGAAACCAATCAATTCCAATGCTTGTTGATCATAGAAGGGCCAGTTTGAACAAGCAGAACTGGAACTGATCATGAAATACCTCTCGTTCCACGACCTTCGCGCCAAACTTGGTGGCCGGTCGCGATCGGCTATATATCTCGACATGCAGGCCAACCGGCTGCCAACTCCCATTAAATTGGGCGGCAGACTATATTGGCCAGAAAAAGAGATCGATGAATTTCTTTTCTCAAGTCGGGCGGTGATTAAATGAGCCGTCAATTCAAAATATCCCCCCCGGGGAATGGCGCCATACCGCGGGTAGCCTGGGCTAGTGATGACACCCACAGCGCGGCGAAAAATTTTAAAAATAATCATGCGCCCCAATCTACTTGGGAGTCGGCTGAAAATTACGACGGTGTTCTGTTTTATGTCAGCCCCAAACTCCGGGTGGCTGTTTGCCCAGATCGCACGCAGTTTTTAATACAGCGCAGCGGTGGTACAAGGTATGGACAACGCCGGTTTGAGGCATTCAGCTACCCAACGACCAAAATTGCGCTGAGGCATCTTCTCCATACGCGCCACGGCGTCTCAATGGACCGAGTAATGGAACTAACCGCCAGGCTGCCTAAAACAGCGCGGCTCGTTGTGAAAAATTTAGAAAGATAACCACACGGCGCAGAGGCCGTGGGTTAGCCTGAAATAATAGTTTGCTGCTATTGAAGGCAATATATCCGATCGGTCCAAGCGCCTCAAGTATTGGGGCATTAAAATGACGACACCATGCGAAATAACTAATGTAGCTTTGGCGATGGGTTTAGTTCCCATTAGTCGACAGGCAGATGATTGGCGCTTTGGGACGAAAGGCTCTCTGAGTGTTGATCCAAAAAATGATACCTTTTACGACTTTGAGGCAAAGACTGGCGGCGGTGTTTATGACCTGGTCATTCATCATGGTCACGCAACCGACCCTAATGGAGCCAGAGAATGGCTGAAAGCACAGGGCCTAGTCTCAGATGATCCAGTCGCTGCCTTTAATGGCAAAGGATCAGGTGTTTTACGTGAACATATCTACCGAAACCCAGATGGCTCAATAAATAGGAAATCGGTCAAACTGAGCGATGGAGCATGGAGACAAATGCGGTATGAGAACGGCACATTCATACCCGGCGTTAAAGGCGTGCCGAATGTTCCTTATGGCGCAGATCGCCTAGCCGAAGATTTCTCTGACGAGTTGGTATTTATCTTTGAGGGTGAAAAAGACGTCGAACGTGGTTGGGATCGCGGACTGCTGGCAACTTGCAATGTCGGTGGCGCGAAAAACTGGAAAGACGAACTGAACACGCATCTCAAGGATCGTACTGTTTGTATCGTGCCCGACAATGACAAAGCTGGGACAAATCATGCGCAAAAAGTCTACGCCTCGCTAACTAAAAGTGGGATCAATTGCTTTGTCTTGTGGGGCTACCGCGAGGGCTTGCCTGACAAGGGTGATTTTTCCGATTGGATGGACGCAAACAATGATGAAGTTGATAAATTCAAAGACCTGGCTACGACAGCTCAACAGAAACCGCGCGAACCGGTGAAGAACACTAAAGCCAAAACTGATGACGAGCCAGAATATTTCCAGGTAACAGAGCAATGGGATGAACCCGTTGATGGTTGTGCTGTATTGGATCTAGTGCATGAAACTCTGCTTCGGTTTTGCGTTTTGCCGGAACACAGCGCACCGGCTATCGCGGTTTGGATTGCGCACGCCTGGGCCCATGAAGAGGCTGACATCAGCCCGATATTGGCCGCAATATCGCCAGAAAAGGGATGCGGGAAATCGACCTTGATGTCTGTAATCAGCGCACTTGTACCAAAGCCCATGTACACAATTAACATG
>DLZA01000269.1 GCA_003447515.1 Paracoccaceae bacterium | reverse complement strand
AAATTGTTTGGGCGTCGTTGATGGGTCAGATTGTTTTTTACAATGAATTGGTGATGACGATCTGTGTCTTGGGCATCGTGTTGTTTCTTATTATTGTTTTGCTAGTTTTCTCACTGCGAGCATCTGGCCGAGCGGCCAAGGCGACTGAACCGCTTGTGAATCAAATGCTGATGATGGGTGATGGTTTGAAGACCATGAATGAGAGCCAACACGTGCTGAAAGGTGGGCTTGACAGCTTGGCAAGTGTGCAAAGCCAAGCGATGCAAACAATGGAGTCACGGCTGGGCCATGTACAGCAACAGATGCAGGATAAGTTGCATGAGGGGGCGATGAAAAATGCGCGCGCTTTGGCGGAATTACAAGAGCGTTTGAAAGATACGTTGCAAGGCAGCAATGAGAAGACAACCAAATCGCTTACGCAGTTACAAGAAAGGCTAGTAACAATTGATAAGGCGCAGATGAATATCGAGAAGCTATCGGGGAACGTGCTGTCCTTACAGGATATCTTGTCAAACAAACAGACGCGCGGGGCATTCGGCGAAATACAGCTTAACGATATTGTACAAAAGGCAATGCCGCCAGATGCCTATAGGTTTCAAGCTACGCTTTCTAATGGTAAGCGAGCGGATTGTTTGATCCACCTGCCTAACCCTCCTGGCCCAATTGTGATTGATAGTAAGTTCCCGCTGGAAGCATATGAAAAGATCCAAGCAGCAGGGACGCAAGGCGAATTACAAAGTGCTGTTCGGGATATGAAAACGGCGGTGCGTGCGCACATAAGGGCAATATCGGAGCGTTATATTATTGACGGTGAAACAGCGGATGGGGCGCTGATGTTTCTCCCTTCTGAGGCGGTCTACGCTGAGCTACATGCAAATTTCGGGGATGTGGTGCGCGAAGGTTTCGATGCGCGAGTTTGGATCGTGTCACCGACCACTTGTATGGCGACGCTGAATACTATGCGCGCTGTTCTAAAAGATGCACGGATGAAAGAACAGGCGGGTGCAATCCGTAAGGAACTTGGGCTGCTCAATAAAGATGTAGAGCGTTTGGAAGTGCGGGTTGGCAATTTGGATCGTCACTTTGGTCAGGCGGCTAAGGATGTAGAGGACATAAAGATTTCTGCGACTAAAGCTGGCAATCGTGCAAAAAGACTTGACGCTTTTGATTTCGCGGACAGTAAGGATATTTCCGCAGAGAACATTGTCTCAATTGAATCAGAAAATGGATGAACACGTTGCAAATTGACGCGGAGAGAAGTTGAACCTTGATTGGCTGTCAATCTTGGAGTTCATACGAGCAAACTCTCTGGAGATGAAGAATGTCCTTATCTGGTCTGGAAATCCACCCCGAACGTATCGCGCTAAGTAATGAGTCGCACGCGCGCCCTTTTCCTGTATTGCAAGCACCCAGCAGTGCCGCGTCTATTGCGATAGAACGGGACTTGGCGGACCCAGAGTCAGATGGGTATCATTTAATTAGCTTGTTGGATCGTTATGGAGCTGCACATCCTGCACCCTACGCTTCGCATCACTCCGCTGATTTAGGAAAGGTTCGCCTGAAGTGGGAGCGCCATTCAGAATTCGTTACTTATACGCTGTTTTCTGATGAAGTATCGGACGTGCCCTTTTCAGCTGATCTGTTTAAGTTTCTTCCAGCCAATTGGCGAGATAAGAGCCCTGGAAGGTTGCTGTCGTCTGTTCTAGTACGTATTGAGGCCGCGAAAACACCGACAGAAGTGATTGAACGGGTACATGAAATCGGTCCCGAATGGTTTTTTGAGGACGCTATGGCTGCTGCGTTTGTTTTGGAAAAAGAGGCTGCAATTGTTGGTGATTTTCGTCTGGATGAACAGGGGCACATTAGGTTTGCGGTTTTTCAAGTTGGTGACACGGGTGGGCACCGTATGGGGCGTATTGTCCAACGTTTGATTGAGATAGAAACATATAAAACAATGTCGATGCTGACGCTACCTATCGCACGCGATGTATTTGCGCGCTTGTCCGATCTGGATCATGATCTAGGCGATGTTGTATCCGGCATGATTGAAGAGACAGACAATTCACAACAAGAACTTAACCATTTGTTGGATATTTCTAGCAAAGTAGAGAGCTTCTCGGCTGAAACAGCATTTCGATTCACTGCAGCAGAAGCTTATTCTGCGTTGGTCTATTCTCGAGTGAGTGTCCTACGGGAAGCACGTTTGTCAGGGTATCAATTGTTTTCCGAATTTATGATGCGGCGTTTTGAACCTGCGATGCGTACCTGTCGTTCTGCTTCTGCACGCTTGGCCGATATTTCAGGCCGCGCGGCAAGGGCGTCGCGGTTGCTAGGTACGCGTGTAAGTGTGCAGGTTAATGATCAGAATCGAAAAATACTTGAAACGATGAATAGGCGCGCAGCACTACAGTTGCGCCTGCAGGAAACAGTTGAAGGGCTATCCGTTGTGGCTATCAGCTACTATGCGGTTAACTTACTAATGAAATTGTTATTTCCTTTTGGACAACAAATTGGCCTAAACGAAAATTGGGTGGGTGCTATTGTTGTCGTCCCGGTCGTATTTACGGTATGGATGATGGTTCGCAATTTCAGGAAGATGGCAGAGAAAAGGGCTGTCTGAAACCTTCAAAAAAAGGCACCGTCGTGACCTATTAGATTTTCAAAAATGGTTGTACGATCCGTGGAATTAATCCGTTAAAGCGTAAAGGTGCATCTGTTGCTGTTAAACAGATGCAATCCGCTTCTGAACCTGCAACCGGCTGGTGGTCTAAATCATCACCTGCAATTTCAATATCGCCACGACCAAAGTGATCCACTTCATCTGCAAATGATCCCTGTAATACTAATGTAAGTTCTAGCCCTCGATGACCGTGGTCTGGCACAGATTGTCCTGCTGGGATGTACAAGAGACGTGCTTGTGCTTTCTTATCTGTCGGCAGGACGGCTTGTTTAACGCCTCCGCCCAGTGGTGTCCATTTTACTCTCTCAATGTCACCGCCAAAGTATT
>DLZA01000245.1:536-3147 GCA_003447515.1 Paracoccaceae bacterium | reverse complement strand
CGTGTGATCATAACAAAATCGCGCATATACTCGTTGTCGACTTCGGTTGTGCGGATCGCTGCGTAAAGGCGCCTTGTGAGGCCTTTTTCTGTGAGAGGTTTGGCGACAAAATCATGACCATATTTTTCCTCTGCAATCACCCAATCGGGCAGAACCGACACACCACGACCCGACGCGACGAGAAGCATAATAACAGCGGTTAATTCTACCTGGCGAAGGGATTTTGGTTCCACACGTGCAGGCATCAGCAGTTCAGAAAATACATCCAGACGAGTTTTATGGACGGGATAAGTTATGAGGGTTTGATCGCGGAAATCAATTGCGTCAACATAAGGTTTATCCGCAAGCAAATGATTGCGCGCACAAACAAAAGTGGGTTCGTAATCCAGCAACGGAATAAATTCGACACCGTCTAACTCCTCAGGATCGGCCGAGATCACCAGATCTAACTCTTCTCGCTGCAACGCAGGTAACGCATCAAATGCAAGGCCAGGGCGGATGTCCACATCCACATTTGGCCAGATTTGACGAAAGTCCTCCAGAACGGGAAAGAGCCACTCGAAACAGGCGTGGCATTCTATGGCAATGTGCATACGACCCGCTTTACCTGCAATAAGATTAGTAAAATCGTTTTCAAGCTCATCGATCTGTGGCAACACTTTTTCTGCCAGTTGCAAAAGCTTATGACCGGCTTTGGATAATTTAAGTGGTTTTGAGCGGCGCAGAAAAAGTTCCATCCCGACCTGTGCTTCAAGTGCTTTGATCTGATGGGAGAGAGCGGACTGTGTCACGTTCAACACCTCTGCGGCACGGGCAAGGCCCCCTTGATCATGGATGGCACGAATGGAACGGAGGTGGCGAAATTCGAGATACATAGAACACCAAACATGAATGATTTGAGTATTCATTATTATAAATATGAAATTGCTTCAAGTTTATGTTTCATGTTTTATTAATAAGAAGCCCAAGAAAGAACTGAAATGACGCACCAATTTGACCTATCTTTTGAATTTTTTCCACCAAAGTCACTCGATGCCAGTTTTCGTCTTTGGAATGCGGTGGAAACGCTGCAAGTCTTTTCACCCAATTTTATGTCAATCACATACGGTGCTGGTGGTTCAACACGAGATCTGACTTGTTCAGCAGTGCGGGTAATTACGGAGAATTATGACGTGCCTGTGGCGGGTCATTTAACCTGTGTGGACGCAACTAAAGATGAAACACTCTCCGTGGCAAAGGGCTATGCGGCAAGCGGCGTTCGTCGCATTGTGGCGTTGCGGGGTGATGGAATAAAACCTGGCAAAGAGTTCGTACCAGCTAGGAATGGATTCTCAGGTTCCCTCGATTTAATTCGCGCGCTTAAAGAGATAGACAATTTTGATTTGACTGTTGCTGCTTATCCAAACCGCCATCCTGATGCCTTATCCGACTCGGCAGATGTGGACCACCTCAAAGCTAAATTTGATGCAGGCGCGGATAGCGCCATCACGCAATTCTTTTTTGAAAAAGAGGATTTTTTGCGCTTTCGCGACAAATGTACACGCGCTGGGATCAGTCAGCCCATTATCCCGGGTGTCATGCCGATAGAAAATTGGGAAAAGACAAAAAAGTTTGCTCAAGCATGTGCTATACCAATCCCTACTTGGTTAGAAGATGGCTTTCGCCATGCGGAGGCTGGGGGAACAGAGCGCTTGTTTTCCACTGCGCTGTGTGCCGAGTCTTGTGATGATTTATTGTGTGAAGGGGTTGAGGGGCTTCATTTTTTCACGCTCAACGATCCAACTCTGACCTCAGACGTATGTCGTGCACTCGGCAGAACGCAGCGTCACTTGGAACTAAAAGCTATCGCCTAATACTTGAAGCTTGGCCGTTACTGGAATTAGATCAAACTATTCAAAATTTCTTGCGAGTCATATTATGCGTGATCTTAAATCAGCCCAATCTCACGCGGATCTGCCTAAACCCGAAGACACGGCTAATTGGACAGGTCTAGAGTATCTGCAGAAAACCATTTCTGGTGAAGTCGTGGCTCCTCCCATTGCAGGCCTTATGAACTTTCGCCTTGAAGCCATTGAAGAAGGGCGTGCGGTATTTCGTGGAATCCCGAAATTTGAAAGTGCGAATCCTATGGGGACTACCCACGGAGGTTGGTATGGTGCGATTTTAGACAGTGCCATGGCGTGCGCAATTATGTCAAAAATTGGTAAAGGACAAAGCTACACCACCCTTGAATATAAAATAAATATCGTTCGTCCTGTGCCCGAGAGTATGGAAGTGGAGGCTGTTAGCATCGCAGGGCACGTAGGTCGGACAACAGGTGTAGCTAATGCAGAATTGCGGGGCCTAGACGATAATCGGCTTTATGCGACTGCTTCCACTACCTGCATGAGGATTGCTTGAAGTCGTATGGTATTTTGGATGAGACAGAAATTGGTTTTGAGCTCTTCATGTGGCAAATGTATCAAGAACAAAACGGTTTCTTTAAATGTATGGGCCCAGCATTAACATCGCGGCCTGTGGGGCAAAAAGTGATTTCCAAACAAGTGGACACTAGGCATTCGAGCTTATGGAAGGTCGCTCTGGTAGCCGTCTCGACATAAAAAACCTTTCT
>DLZA01000245.1:0-196 GCA_003447515.1 Paracoccaceae bacterium | reverse complement strand
GCTGAGCATCTGTTGGGAAGTCCGCGTCAGTCATTGTCGGACAGTCCGGCCCCAGCTCCCGCTAAACGGGATGCTTCGCTCGCAGGAGCATAGGTTTTGTGCTCCCAATATCCGAGCCGCTCCCAGGCTGTTTTTGGTGCTGTGCGTCTGGGTTGGGGTGATAGCCGTGTCCCACTTGGTGCACCTGCCCAGCATG
>DLZA01000255.1:3722-5839 GCA_003447515.1 Paracoccaceae bacterium | reverse complement strand
TGCACAAATAATTAAGTCTCTATCGATCCCTTACACAGGAACGGAAACAATGGACCGAGCCATCTCCACGGCGGGTGGAGTACGCGAAATAGATCTCACAGAAGACTTTATGTTAAAGTCCGCAGAGGGAATTTTCTGTGCAGGCGAAATGCTTGATTGGGAAGCGCCAACGGGAGGCTACCTCATCACTGCCTGTTTAGCTACAGGTCGTGCCGCGGGCGCAGGCGCAGCACAATATATCAAGTCACAGACCTAACTGCGCTTGCGCGTTGATATCCCTTTCGCTGTACCATTCTCTTGCCATAGGCTCTCAGCACCTCGCTTTCCATTGGAAAGCCGGCGTTCCGAGCCCAACCAAAGCAATGTGATAGTAGCAAATCAGGAACCGTACAGATATCGCCCATCAGATAGGTTTTGTCTCCCAAACGTTCTTCCAGCGCCTTGATGGAACGTTCGAATTCCCACATCAAGACAGACCTAATTGCCTCCACCCTTTTTTCCTCTGGGTTTACAAAAGAGTTCCGTGCCGCTGTCCACAAAGCCCCATCAATTTCGTCGCAGATAAACTGCGTAAAACTATCCTGCTTGGCCCGTTCAATCGTTCCCGCTTTAAAAGTCAAACCACCATGTTTGTCAGCCAGGTACTGCATGATCGCCACAGAATCTATGATCACCTCATCGCCGTCTTTCAATGCAGGTATTTTACCTGTTGGGTTAAACTCTGCTATCGCTTCCTTATCAGATGCAGACAGGGGTAAAATTTCATACTCCAACCCCAACTCTTCCAAAGTCCACAAGACCCGAAAAGGACGCGCTTTAGGAGTGCCAATCAATGTGTACATGTCTAGTTCCTTTCTAGCATTGCAATGCGGATAAATGTGCGCTCTATCAACGCTATTTCGGGTGACTTCTGACTAGATCGCAACTGCAAGTCAGTGTTCATCAATTCCGTCAACGCCTTTTCGATCTTGTTTGCACCCAGCCGTCGCACTTGACGAGCTAACCTATCCTTGCGCGGGCCAAAAACAGGCGGTCTAGCTCGTGTCAGCGCCGTCTCTGGTCCCTGCAGATGGGTTGCCGCCGCATACAGCGTACGAAAGTGCCGTGTGGCTGCAACGCAAAGGGTTGTTGGATTAACCCCCTGCCCCAGAAGGCGTTTCAGCGTCAGAACCACATCACCTGTGCGCCCTTCAGCAATCGCATAAGTCGCTTCTTCAAGATTTGCATCAGACGTTGTAGGCGAACAATAATCAATATCTTCGCCAGTGATTGGCGTATCATCACCAAACTTATACAAACCCAGCTTTTCAATTGTCTGATGCAGTTCACCAGGATCCAACGTGCGCGCCAATTGCAGCAGCATCTCCGTCACTCCAGAAGGTAAATCTTTCAATTTTGCCTCTTTCGCAAGCCGTTCAATTTCAAGCCGTCCCGGGGGATCATCATAAATTCCAATGGCTACAGCGCGAGGGTCACTTTCAAACGCCTTCCGCAATTTTGACCGTGCATTCAGACTGCTGGATGTCACAACCATCGTTGCATCATCCTCACCCCATTCCTCAAGCACCATTTTCAATGTAGAAGTCAGGCCTTCACCAGCACCTTCGACGAAAACAACTCGTGGACCAGGAAAGAATCCCTGTGCCTTGATGCCGTCCAGCGCCAGCGAAGGCTCTTTACGTAAATCCTTGGCATCAATCCGCGTCAATCTCATTTCTTCTTCTGCTTGCCTACCAACTAACGCTTTGATCAGTTGCTGCCGCTTAAGCGATACGCGCATTGCATCCATACCATAAAGAAGTACCGCAGATTTCCCCACGTTGGGCTTTGCAAGGAATGCCGCAGCCTGCCCACCCGCAAGCTTCAATTTGCCCAACCATCCGAAGTGATAGCAATGCGATTTGCAATCTGGGCAGCCAAAGCCTTCATCAGGCGGATATTTGCATCACGACGTGCAACAGTAGAAGGGTAGGTTGCAGAAGTCGTACCATAGGCTGTCAAATTGCTTACGCTATCACGAAAAATGACTTTGCCGGTTTCACGGCGAGTTAATGTGAATGCAGCAATGCCATTCAAGCTTGTGCGCGTTGTGCCTTCATCTTCAGTCACAGCCAGAC
>DLZA01000255.1:0-3333 GCA_003447515.1 Paracoccaceae bacterium | reverse complement strand
TTTCCAGCTCTTCTCGCAGCTCAAACCCGTTACGCCCTTTAATCAGGCTAATCTCAATCTGTCCTTGGAGATTCGAAGCTGTCGAACCCTCTTTATAAACAGGTTTAAACCCACATGCTGAGATGCATCCCCCAAGGGCTAGAAACAATGTATTCCGTCGATCAAACAACAACGTTCACAATCCTTCCAGGTACGACAATCAGCTTTTTAGGTGACACGCCATTCAGCAACTTTATTACCGTTTCGTTTGCTAAAACCAGTTTTTCAACTTCTTCTCTGGGCACATCTTTGCCAACTGTAAGCTCATCACGCCTTTTGCCGTTTATCTGAATTGGCAAAGTCACAGTGTCATCCATTAACATCGCCTCATCTGCCCGAGGCCAAACCGCCTGCGCAACAAGGCCCTTACCACCCAAATGCGCCCAAATTTCCTCGGCTAGATGCGGAGTCATTGGCGCCATTAACTGCGCCATAACCATGATCGCCTCACGCTGTGCTACCTTTCCTGCCTTAGATTTTGCCAAAATATTGGTAAATCCATAGAGTTTCGCAATCGCTGCATTAAAGCCAAAACTTTCGATGTTCACAGTCACTTCATGGATGACTTTATGTGTTTCTTTGCGCAGCGCATCATCTTCAGTACTTTCACCACTCGGCATCCTCGCAATCTTATCACACAGCGCCCAAACACGATTAATATGCTTCCACGCTGCTGTTGCACCAGACGCGGTCCACTCTACGTCCCGCTCAGGCGGACTGTCGGACAAAACGAACCAACGAGCCGTATCCGCGCCATATTGGTCAATGATATCTTCCGGGTCGATCACATTCTTTTTTGATTTTGACATTTTGATCGATGGGCCAACCGTCACAGGGCGGCCGTCTGCCATTTCATATCCACCATCCACTGCCTTGATATCCTCTGGATTTAACCATTTTCCATCAGGGTCTTGATAGGTCTCATGGCATACCATCCCTTGCGTAAACAACGCATTGAATGGCTCAATCGCCGTTTTGGGCATATGACCTGTTTCGCTCATACCACGGGCAAAAAAGCGGGAATACAACAAGTGCAGAATTGCGTGTTCAATACCACCAATGTATTGATCGACATTCATCCAGTAAGATAAATCATCATTTACTGTCGGAGTTTCGGATCGTGGTGCTGTAAAGCGCGCAAAATACCAAGAAGAGTCCACAAAAGTATCCATTGTATCCGTTTCTCGCTGCGCAGGTGCGCCACAAGATGGACACGGCGCGTCTCGCCATTTTGGGTGCCAATTCAACGGATTGCCAGGCCGATCAAAGATTGCGTCCTTGGGTAGTTCTACAGGTAAATTTTCTTTCTTTTCAGGAATCACACCGCATCTCTCGCAATGAACCACAGGAATCGGACAGCCCCAAAACCGCTGTCGCGATGCACCCCAATCACGTAAACGATAGTTTGTCGTACTCTTGCCCCACCCCTCTTTTTCGGCAAAAATAATCGTCGCATCAATCGCCTCTTGGCCAGTTGCCACATCCAGACCCGAAAAATGATCGACCCATCTCACTTTCTCAGTCTTAGCTGGAACAAACGCATTATTTTCTACAGGGGATTCATCACCCAAAGCAAAAAAAGTATTGGTCACAGGCAGGTCATACTTGCGGCAGAAATCTAAGTCTCGTTGATCATGGGCAGGACAACCAAAAATTGCGCCCGTACCGTAATCCATCAGAATAAAGTTTGCGATCCAAACTGGCAGTTCCCGATCGGCGTATATGGGGTGCTTTACCTGAATCCCCGTATACATTCCCAATTTAGGGGCCGTTTCAATTGCCTCTTCCGTAGTACCACCCTCCCGGCATTTCGCAACAAACGCCGCCACTTCAGTACTTTCGGCTTCCAGCAACTTTGAAATAGGATGGTCAGGTGAAATCCCAACAAAAGACGCGCCATTCAACGTATCTGGCCGAGTGGTATAAACCTCAATAGCGTCTTCACCGTCCACACGTTCAAAAGAAAATTCTAATCCTTGGGATTTTCCAATCCAGTTGCGTTGCATCAAGCGCACTTTATCTGGCCAGCCCTCAAGATCATCAATCGCACTTAGCAATTCCTCAGAAAATGCAGAAATCTTGAAAAACCATTGCGTCAGTTCTTTGCGTTCAACGAGCGCACCAGATCGCCAACCACGACCAGCTTCAACCTGCTCATTCGCCAAAACGGTCATGTCCACAGGATCCCAATTCACCACCGCCTTTTTGCGGTACACCAGTCCCGCTGACATAAAATCAATGAACATAGCTTGCTGTTTGCCATAATATTCAGGGTCACAGGTGGCCAACTCACGGGACCAATCGATTGATAGTCCCATCGGTTTCATCTGCGCGCGCATGTCTGCGATGTTCTGGTATGTCCATTCGCCCGGATGTACGCCCTTCTCCATAGCTGCGTTTTCCGCTGGTAACCCGAAAGCATCCCACCCCATTGGGTGCAACACATTAAATCCTTGCGCTGCTTTAAATCGTGCCACTACATCGCCCAGCGCATAATTACGCACGTGGCCCATGTGAATACGCCCAGACGGATAAGGAAACATTTCCAACACGTAGTATTTACTGCGGCTCTCATCACGCTTAACGTTAAAGACACCAGCATCATCCCAAGCCTTCTGCCACTTTGGCTCCACAACTTTGGCATTATAACGTGACATATTTGTATTCCTTAAACGGCAAAACGCCGGACATTTGCCCGGCGTTATCGATTCTTAACGGGCCTGATAAAATGGAGTTATAGATTTTTGTCGCGTACACGCAACTGGCGCGCACGGGTCAAAATTGCATCTTCTATGCGGCGCACAGTTTCCGCGCTCGCAACACCGCCCCGAGTTTGTATGGACACCTTCAGTGAGCGGGCGTCTAGCGCTGGATCCTGCACCAACACTGTAGCACGATACTGACGACTGCTGCCAGGTGCGCGACCCCAACCCAACGCGATCACTCCAGTAAAAGGATCAGCCGAGTCCAAAGGCAGGAATGACAGTGTTTCAAGCGACGCGTTCCAAAGGTATTTATTTACCCGCACATTTGTGTTCTGGTCAGGTGAGAGGAGCGCATCAAAAATAGACTCTGATGTATCGCGAGATTCGCCCAACGCACGCTCCATTGCGCTCGCATGAGGATCCTCGTTCTTCGCTTGCTCTTGCGCTGGCCCCGATGGACGCTTGCCACCAAAAAAGCCACTCCCGAGACTCGAGGTTCCAAAACCACCGCAACCTGACAGCACAACAAGGATTGTAGCGATCAAGGCCACTTTAGTAAAAGTCGTGTTCATACTCTCTGCTCCAAGCT
>DLZA01000400.1:5276-11773 GCA_003447515.1 Paracoccaceae bacterium | reverse complement strand
TACTCGGCGTCATTCGGCAGTGTTTACGAATTAGGATATTAAAAAACGACCGACTGCACGCGTCTGCGCATACTCAAATTACCATTTTATTTGAGTTATCAGTTTTTTAAAAAATATTTTAAGCCAGCATCGTTTTGACGGATATGGGATGCAATGGGTTTCGCCTCGTTATAAGCTGCGATAAGATAACAACATGAGCACTCCAAACAATTTTATCCACCTCCGGCTTCACACTGCCTATTCCTTGTTAGAGGGAGCAATTCAGGTGAAAGAATTGCCGGATATGTGTTGCAATATGGGAATGCCCGCAGTTGCCGTTACTGATAGTGGTAATCTTTTTTCGGCGCTAGAATTTTCTGAAATTGCAGCCAAGGCCGGTGTGCAGCCAATTGTGGGCTGTCAGATGGACTTGGTCTTCGCTACAGTATCGCAAGTCGGCGGTAATTCCCCACCACCCTGTCCGTTGGTTCTGCTAACTCAAGATGAGGCAGGTTATCTGAATCTGATGAAGCTGAACTCTTGCGCGTTTTTGGATAGTGGTGACCAGCTTCCGCATATTACTCTTGATGAGCTGGCGAAACATTCAGAGGGTCTGATTTGCCTTACCGGTGGCGCACTTGGACCCGTGGGCCAGTTGGTTCGGGACGGGCAGATCGATGCTGCAAAGGCGTTGTTAATGCGAATGGCTGAAATGTTTGATGGGCGATTGTATGTTGAATTGCAACGTCATCCAAATGAAAGCGGGCATAGCACGCCAGCAGAAATGTTGACGGAACAGTTCTTCGTGGAAACGGCCTATGAGATGGAGCTACCGTTGGTGGCGACCAATGATGTCTTCTTCCCAAAAACTGAGATGTTTGAAGCTCATGATGCGCTACTCTGCATTGCTGATGGCGTGTATGTGGACCAGCAAGAACCACGCCGGCGTCTAACGCCGGAGCACTATTTAAAGACGCCGAAACAGATGATTGAGTTGTTTGCTGATCTGCCAGAAGCGGTTGAAAATACGATTGAAATTGCACAGCGCTGTGGGTTTCGTGCGATTACGCGTGATCCAATTTTACCAAAGTTTGCGGATGATGAGGTTGCCGAGCTGCGTCGTATTGCCAGCGATGGTTTGCAAAAACGCCTTGCCGTGATCCCCCACGCAGTGAGTATCGAAGAATATCAAAAAAGGTTAAATTTTGAGTTGGGTATTATCGAGGATATGGGGTTCCCGGGATATTTCCTAATCGTTGCTGATTTTATCCAGTGGGGTAAAGATCAGGGTATTCCCGTCGGGCCAGGTCGTGGATCTGGGGCGGGATCTTTGGTGGCCTATGCTTTGACGATCACTGACCTCGATCCTTTGCGCTACTCACTTCTGTTTGAACGGTTTTTGAACCCTGAACGGGTTTCGATGCCTGACTTTGACATCGATTTTTGCATGGACCGACGCGAAGAGGTAATCCGCTATGTTCAGGAGAAATATGGTCGCGATAGGGTCGGGCAAATTATTACATTTGGTGCACTTCTGTCAAAAGCAGCTGTGCGCGATATTGGTCGGGTTTTGCAGATGCCTTATGGACAGGTGGACCGCCTATCAAAGCTGATTCCAGTGGAAGGTGTGAAACCTGTTTCGATTGAAAAAGCACTGACGGATGAGCCTCGGCTTCGTGAAGAGGCAAAGTCCGAAGAGGTGGTTAACCGGATGCTGGTTTACGCGCAGCAGGTCGAGGGATTGTTACGTAATGCATCCACCCATGCGGCGGGGGTTGTTATCGGGGACCGGCCGCTGGACGAACTGGTTCCGTTGTACCAAGATCCGCGTTCGGACATGCCTGCGACACAATTTAATATGAAGTGGGTGGAGCAGGCGGGTCTTGTTAAGTTCGACTTTTTGGGCCTAAAGACTTTAACAGTTATTCAAAACGCTGTGGATCTGGTGAATAGGTCTGGGCGCGAATTACACATTGGGCCAGATGGGTCCAAATTGTATGAGCCGCTAAAGGGTGCGGTTAATGAGATAAACGCCATACCCCTTGATGACGAAAAGACCTTTAAACTTTACGCTGATGCTAAAACTGTGGCGGTGTTCCAGGTAGAATCTAGTGGCATGATGGATGCACTGCGGCGCATGAAGCCTGACTGCATTGAGGATATTATTGCACTAGTGGCGCTTTATCGACCTGGTCCAATGGAGAATATTCCAAAGTTCTGTGAAGTGAAGAATGGGCAATCGGATCGGGAAAAATTGCACCCAACGATTGATCACATCCTTGATGAGACGCAAGGCATTATCGTTTATCAAGAACAGGTAATGCAGATTGCGCAGGAAATGGCGGGTTACTCACTCGGCGGCGCCGATTTGCTACGTCGTGCTATGGGTAAAAAAATTCAAGAGGCGATGGATGCAGAACGGCCGAAGTTTTTGGACGGAGCAGGTAAAAATGGAGTGGATGCAAAAAAGGCGATGGAGGTTTGGAACCTTCTTGATAAGTTCGCCAACTATGGCTTCAATAAATCGCACGCTGCTGCTTATGCAGTGGTGTCCTATCAAACTGGCTGGCTGAAGGCGAACCACCCTGTGGAATTCATGGCGGCGGTGATGAATTGTGACATCCACCTGACCGATAAGCTTGGAGTGTTTATTGAAGAAACCAAACGAAATTTAGAAATAGAGATAATGCCGCCCTGCGTGAACCAATCGTATCAGACGTTTTCAGTGGAGGATGGTAAAATCCACTATGCGTTGGGCGCTTTGAAAAACGTTGGTATTGAGGCGATGAAGCTGATCGTTGAGGCTCGTAAAAATGGTGGAGCGTTCGCGGATCTCTTTGATTTTGCACGACGCGTTGATTTAAAACGTGTGGGCAAACGTCCAATGGAAATGCTGGCCCGATCTGGCGCATTTGATCAATTGGATCCCAATCGGCGCAAATGTGTGGAGAGCGTTGATGCGATTGTCGCCTATTCTGCCGCGACTCATGAGCAACGTAATTCTGCGCAAGGCGGCCTTTTTGGGGATAGTGGCGAGGATTTGCCTGCGCCACGCTTGCCTATGCTGGAGGAATGGTTGCCGACAGAACGGCTCGCCATGGAGCATTTGGCAGTTGGCTTCTATCTATCGGGCCACCCGCTTGATAATTATTTGGGGCCACTCAAACGTAAAAAAGTTAAGACAATGGCTGAGGTAGAGAATAAGGCTCGGTCTGGCGCTTTTGTGGCAAAGCTGGCAGGGACAGTGTCAGGTAAGCAGGAAAGAAAATCGGCGCGGGGCAATCGTTTCGCTTTTGTGCAATGTTCGGACCCCACTGGTTTGTTTGAATGTACAGTATTTTCTGACACGTTAGAAAAATATCGTGATTTTTTATCACCAGGGCAAAATATTGTGCTCACGGTTGAGGCTACAAAAGAGGCTGGTCAATTAAAATTGCTGTGCCGCAGTGTGCAATTGGTGGATGAGGTGGTAGCCGATGCGGCTGCGATGGGATTGAAGGTCTATATCGCTCAAGAAAATGCGATTAGTGCAGTTGGCGCGCGTCTTGAAGAAGCGAACAAGTCAGGCAACGCCAGACAGCGCGGACCTGTACATTTAATTTTGATGCATGCCGACCTTCCCGGTGAGGTGGAGATCGCGCTTAAGCAGGATTACGTGTTAAATCCGCAGATTGCGGGAGCATTAAAGCATGTGCCCGGCGTGCAAATGGTTGAGGAATTTTAAATACAGCAGAAACGCATGAAAAATGGTTCAGTTAGTCTACGGGCTCTTTATCCCGAAACGGGTAAAATCGTAACCGGTTATGGTGTTTTCATGGTTAAGTTTTTCGAGCAGCGCCGCATCTCATCAATATTGTTAATGTGAGTTCGATGCATGACCGATTGTTGTGGAAATACGATTTCTTATTCAAGAATTATTGGGCGTAAGAATGAATTGTTTGGTTGCCATAATTTAGACATTATTCACTCATATGGGTGGCAACTCTATCACTCGCTCAGTGGTATAATTGAAAAGCTGACCTACAGTTTGGAGGCCATGAGCTGGTAAAGCCTCGGTCAAAGGCGCTTACAGAAAAGATTTGTTTTTCTTGTAGTTTTTTTGCATTTGGATTTCACCAATGAGGCGGTGGCTGATCTCCAAGCGTCACCGAGCCCTCGGCCTGCGCTGCATCTCGCATCATTTCCATCATCGCTTTCATCTGTTTTTCCAGTACTTGGATCCGCTCGGCTTGGTTGGCTACAACCTCTGACAGTTCTTCGGTCTGGAACAGGGTATGGGCCAGCCGTTCCTCAAGTGCGATGATTTTATCTATCTTTTTCATGTGAAATGGATACGCCCTTCGTCCCCACCCTTCAATGAAAATCGAAATGCACCAGCGGTTACCTTGTCGTACAAACCCAATCGCGCTAAAGGAGTGCGAAATTAGGATTACGATTATGGCTAAACATAAGAAAAAGAGTATCCAACGCCCAAAAGCGTTGCCTCCCAAGGGGTTTCGGGACTATTTTGGTGGGGAAGTGGACGAGCGAAACTTGATGCTTGCCAAGATTTCTGAGGTGTATCATCGCTATGGTTTTGATCCATTAGAGTCCTCAGGCGTGGAAATGGTTGAGGCGCTGGGTAAATTCCTACCAGACGTCGACCGTCCCAATGAAGGCGTATTTGCATGGCAGGATGAAGACGATAGTTGGATTGCATTGCGATATGATTTAACCGCTCCGTTAGCTCGGGTTTATGCGCAGCACCGTAATGAATTGCCGTCTCCTTATCGTCGTTATGCAATGGGCCCAGTCTGGCGCAACGAAAAGCCAGGCCCCGGGCGGTATCGTCAATTCTATCAGTGCGATGCAGATACGGTTGGTACCGCTAGCATGGCAGCGGATGCCGAGGTTTGTGCAATGCTGTCAGATTGCTTGGAAGCGGTTGGAATTGAACGTGGTGACTACATCGTGCGTGTCAATAATCGCAAAGTGCTTAACGGTGTCATGGAAGTGTCTGGCCTGTCGGGTGATGATAAAGTAATTGCGCGAGGGATTGTGCTTCGAGCGATTGATAAGCTGGACAGATTAGGTGTGGATGGTGTTCGTTCACTACTTGGCGCTGGACGCAGGGATCCGTCTGGTGACTTTACTGAAGGGGCTGGGTTGGATAGCACATCTGTGGATGTGGTAATGGGTTTTATTGATGCGAAGCGAGGAACGACTGCAGCTACCTGTGCACGGTTGCGCGAATTAGTGGCTGAATCGGAAGTGGGCATGGAAGGTGTAGACGAACTGGAGCAGATTGGATCCTTGCTCGTGGCCCAAGGCTATGGGTCCGATCGAATTGATATTGACCCATCCATTGTGCGTGGCCTTGGTTATTACACTGGTCCTGTTTATGAGGCTGAATTGACGTTTGAAATTTCTGATGAAAAGGGGCGCAAACGACAATTCGGGTCTGTGGCTGGTGGTGGTCGCTATGATGATTTGGTGAAACGGTTCACAGGACAAGAAGTGCCCGCAACGGGTGTATCTATCGGTGTAGATCGCCTTCTGGCGGCGCTACGCGAAAAGAAACATTTGAATGCAAAGGCCAGGGGACCAGTGGTTGTGACTGTTATGGATCGCAACCGTTTGGGAGATTACCAATCGATGGTGTCAGAACTACGCGATTCGGGTATTCGTGCAGAAATGTATCTTGGAAACCCCAAGAACTTTGGAAATCAGTTGAAGTATGCAGATAAGCGAGAAAGCCCCGTTGCAGTTATTGAGGGTGGTGACGAGAAGGAAAGGGGCGTAGTGCAAATCAAAGATCTTGCGCTTGGAGCGCGGCTTGCATCTGAGATTGAAACCTCTGAGGAGTGGAAAAACCAGCCTGCGCAGAAAGAAATTTTAAGGCATGATCTGGTAGCTGAAGTTAAGGTGATGATTGCGCGGGCCGAAGGTTAATGAAGAACGACCGCCGAGCGCGTATTAAAGAAGAGGCTGATCGCCTCGCCAATAGCTTTGTGTTGGCAGGCGCAATGCCAGTGGAAACTGACAGTTTATTGCCTGCGGATGTGCTGCTAGACCTGTATGGTGAAGATATTCGCTCGCGGACATTTGTGACTTATGATCCGAGGATTGGCGAACAGATGTTGCGGCCAGATTTCACAGTACCAATTGTGCAACTCCACATGGCTGAGGGAGCGGAACCTGCGCGTTACACCTATAACGGTAGTGTTTGGCGCAAACAGGTGGGTGCGCGTTCGACTGAATTTACACAAGTAGGTTATGAGCTTTTTGACCGAACTGATCCCGCAGCGGCAGATGCCGAGGTGTTCTCTATTTTTGCAGGTATGCTTGCATCGTATGGACTAAAGGTATCCACAGGCGATATGAGCATCCTTCTAGCTGCAGTGGATGGCCTGCACACAACGGACCGCCGACGTGCTGCATTGCGTCGTCACGTATGGCGGCCAATAAGATTTGTGAAACTGCTGAAACTCTTCAGTGGTGTGAGCCAAGCATCTGAAACAAGGACCAAATTACTGGGA
>DLZA01000400.1:1981-4882 GCA_003447515.1 Paracoccaceae bacterium | reverse complement strand
GAGGAAGAGGTCCTTGCCAGGATCGCAGTACTTGAGGAAGACGCACTCGCCAAACCGATGTCGCGTGAAGAGTCGGCTATGGTTGAAACGGTCCTTGCGCTTGAGGGCAACTCTTCTGATGTACTTATCAAGCTGCGTGACATGGCGGCTAGTTTTCCAAGCTTGAAAGCGCCAGCTGATGCTATGGAAGACCGCCTGCAAGCGCTGGCTGCGAGGCGTGTGGATGTAGATAATCTGCCATTTTCGGCGTCCTTTGGCCGTACAAATATGGAATATTATGATGGGTTCGTGTTTGGTTTTACAGCCAAAAATCACCCTAACTTTCCAGTGGTAGCCAGCGGTGGCCGATATGATGCGCTGACACAAGTGCTGGGCCAAGGGCGATCTATCGCAGCTGTTGGGGGTGTAATTCGCCCAGAGGTTTTGGTCGCTTTGCAAGAAGAGATTGCGTGATGTTGAAGCTGGGTATCCCATCCAAAGGCCGTTTGCAGGATAAAACAATTGATTGGTTTGCCACCAAAGATATTTTTATCAAGCGAACAGGGTCAGACCGTGAATATGCGGGGTTCGTTGAGGGTATGAGTGGTGTAGAGTTGGTTCTATTGTCTGCTGGTGAAATCCCCAAAGAGTTGGCTGCGGGACGCATTAATTTGGGTGTCACAGGCACAGATTTGGTGCGCGAAGAGATTTACGATTGGGTGAATATTGTTGACGAAGTCGAACCTTTGGGTTTTGGACGGGCTAATTTAGTTTTGGCTGTTCCTGATTGTTGGATTGATGTAGCAAAAGTGGATGACCTCGATGCAGTGGCGGCACAGTTTCGTTCAGATCATGGTTTTCGGTTACGGATTGCCACAAAATACCACAGCTTGACTCGACAATTTCTGAGCACGCATGGTGTGGCTGATTATCAGTTGATCGACAGCCAGGGCGCGACAGAGGGTACAGTGAAAAACCTCCATGCTGAAGCGATTGCCGATATTACTTCGACAGGTGATACGTTACGGGCAAATGGATTGCGGATCTTGGCGGATGGTTTGATATTGCGATCAGAAGCTACGGTTTATGCCAGTAGGATGGCGAAGTGGGACGCTGCGGCAGAGGCTGGGTTTGCTACGTTGGCAGAAAAAACTGGATGGGCGCAACGAGTTATTACGGTCTGAATGTGTGATCAGGGCTAATTTTTGGATTTGAGATCATAGTTTGTGGTTCGGGAAATAGTGTTACCGACGTTTTTGTTTTGAATGTACATGTCAATGGTAGCTGGCGGCTTCAAAAAGCAAGAATTCGGATGGGTTGCCCATCACATCAACGCTTAAAACTAAAATGCGGCTGGCGATCTATTGAAGGTTTATTTTGCTGATTTAATTGTCTTTATTATTTTTAACTTAATCCAAGATCTGCGAGCGCTAAGGCCAATTTCTTGGGTAAGGCATCATCAGCTTTACGGGATTTTGGCAGATCTGCGGGAGCGTCTTCAGGTTTGAGGTAGCGCCAACCTTGAAACGGGCGGCGAATCGCATTTTTGGTACGGATTAGATCGGGCTCCATTACAATGGCGCAACGCCGAACACCGTCTTTGCCAATGACTTCGTCCAAGCGAACTATCTTTTGGCGTGCTTGAATTGCGCCCTTTATAACCCAGAAAAGGGATCCGCCGTTGAGGATTTCCGCCTCCCGCTTTGGCCACATGCGTGTAACATGTTTAGGGAGGTAATCTGGACCTTCGGCTGTCATACGTTGTGCAATCCAGCCGGCCTGGTCTTCATAGCTTTCGGCGCCAACACAAAGTTTGATGAGATTTACATAAGTTTTTTCGAGCATCTGATCGCAACAATTTATATTTCTGACATACAATACGCTGATTCTATTGGTTTATAAAAGGCACAAGATGCTTTACTCGGTGTTCTGTGTAACTTGACGCGAATCGTTGACCACGCAGTATTCACACATTAATTTTTACCCTTGTCGCGTCAAAACTTGATTCAAAGGTAGCCAGAACATGTCTACATTTTCCGCACCTATTGCCGAACAAATCTGGGATATGAAGTATCGATTTAAGGATGCCGCGGGGCAACCGATTGACGAAACTGTAGAGGATTCATGGCGTCGTGTGGCGCGTGCACTGGCCGCAGTTGAAAAGAAGCCTGATCTTTGGGAAGCAAAATTCTATAATGCCCTTGAGGGGTTTAAGTTTTTGCCTGCAGGTCGCATTCTGGCTGGCGCGGGGACGGAACGTTCTGTGACACTGTTCAACTGCTTTGTTATGGGCACTGTACCGGATAGCATAGATGGTATTTTTGATATGCTCAAAGAGGCTGCACTGACTATGCAGCAGGGCGGTGGCATCGGATATGACTTTTCAACAATTCGCCCAAAAGGGGCTGAGGTTAAAGGTGTTGCAGCGGACGCCTCTGGCCCGTTATCATTCATGGATGTTTGGGATGCCATGTGCCGTACTATCATGTCGGCAGGCTCGCGGCGCGGTGCCATGATGGCGACGATGCGGTGTGACCATCCTGATATTGAGAAATTTATCACTGCGAAACAAGACAGCGCACGATTGCGAATGTTCAACCTTTCCGTGCTTGTCACAGACCCGTTTATGGATGCGGTTAAGGCGAACGGGTCTTGGGATTTGGAGTGGAACAGCAGGGTTTACAAAACAGTTCAAGCGCGGACTTTGTGGGACCAGATTATGCAGGCCACATATGATTTTGCAGAGCCTGGTGTTATCTTTATTGATCGGATTAATAATAAGAATAACCTGAATTACTGTGAAAATATTGCGGCGACAAACCCGTGCGGCGAGCAGCCTCTACCACCATATGGAGCGTGTTTGCTGGGATCGATCAATCTTGCGGTGCTGGTGTCAGATGCTTTCGAAGCGAAGGCTGCGCT
>DLZA01000400.1:0-1554 GCA_003447515.1 Paracoccaceae bacterium | reverse complement strand
GCACAGGCAAAGCGGCGTATTGGTCTGGGTGTAACTGGACTTGCGGATGCGCTTCTGATGATTGGTAAGCGTTACGGTTCCATTGATGCAGCAGCGATTACTGAGCGTTGGATGAAGCAAATTGCGAAAGCAGCATACCGAGCATCCGCACGACTTGCGCATGAAAAGGGTGCGTTTCCCTTGTTCGAGTTAGAGGCATTTTTGGAAAGTGCCTCTATGCGCTCTATGGACAATGAAACTCGTAGTTTGGTTGCTCAGCATGGTATCCGGAATGCGTTGCTAACAAGTGTAGCACCTACTGGGACGATTTCACTCTATGCAGGTAATGTTAGCAGTGGGATCGAACCTGTATTTGCCTACACTTACAAGCGCAAAGTGCTTCAGCACGATGGGTCTCGGTCTGAGGAAGAGGTGGTTGACTACGCAGTTGATTTATGGCGAAGAAAGTTTGGTGACGAAGAGTTGCCTGATTATTTTGTAAATGCGCAAACCCTTTTGCCGCTCGACCACGTAAGGATGCAAGCGGCTGCGCAAAACTGGATTGATTCCTCGATCTCCAAGACAATTAACTGTCCTGAAAATATCAGCTTTGAAGATTTTAAGGAGGTTTATATGGCTGCTTGGGATCAAGGCTGTAAGGGGTGCACTACGTATCGACCAAACGATGTGACTGGGTCGGTTTTGTCTGTTTCGGAAACTGCTGAAATAGTACCCAAAATGGATAACGGTGTAGATGTCGTTCCAATCACAGAACCGCTTGATCGACCAGAAGCGCTTGATGGGCATACCTACAAGATGAAATGGCCTGAGTCTGAGCACGCGATCTACATCACGATCAATGATATTATTCAGAACGGTAAGCGGCGTCCGTTTGAGGTGTTTATTAATTCTAAGAACATGGAGCATTATGCGTGGACATTAGCGCTGACACGGATGATTTCAGCGGTATTCCGCCGAGGTGGTGATGTGTCCTTTGTGGTAGAAGAACTGAAGGCAGTGTTTGATCCGCGTGGCGGGGCTTGGGTGCAAGGGAAGTACATACCGAGTATGCTGGCAGCCATTGGTGGCGTGATTGAAGAACACATGGTGGAGATTGGTTTTATTGGCAGTGAAGGGATGCATTTGAAAACTGATCCTGCTTCGGAGGTGATCCATTTAGGGCAAATGGCCCGTGGAAAATCTTGCCCGTCTTGCGGTGGGGTGGGATTGCAGATGCGTGAAGGTTGTATGACCTGCTTGGATTGTGGTCATTCCAAGTGTGGCTAGTACAATCTTTTAAAAAATTGTTGAGCTGATGATGACGAAACTACAGTCTAACTAAGTATGATATCCTGGCCCAAGCCAACAATAGATGATGTTGGCGGTCATGCTTTCATTGGCGTGTGAATGGAAGCACTAACAAATGCAAATGTCGTATTCTTGTATTAATGCTTTTAACTATTGCACTCTTTTAATAATTACCACTATTGCAGCCGAGTGCCAATTTAAGAGTGTGTTCTTCGATGTGGCTGGCATGACTAATTTTGTTGACGTTTGCAGTGGCAGATAAAGCCT
>DLZA01000090.1:1010-2504 GCA_003447515.1 Paracoccaceae bacterium | reverse complement strand
TTCCCATTCACCTGGCAGTCCCCAACGAGTCAGAAAAGCTTCAGCTGCAGCCATCATATCACCACGTTCAATAGCATCGTTGAATGGACGTTCTTGCGCCAGACTAGAATTAAAGGTTCGATGCCCCGCATCGTTTAACAGACCAAAATATACAGGCTCAAACAACACCAGCGTGCGCGCTAAATCAGGGCGCTGCACTGCGAGCGCAAGAACAACCGTCGCGCCAAAAGAATGACCCACAAGATCCTGTGGACCTCCCATGGCTTCAATTTCGGCTATACAAGCAGCAACACATTGCGCGTGATAGTCACGGTCCATGTCGGGCATGGCAGATTTACCCTGCCCTGGCAAATCAATAGCAGCTACGGTCATCTCTGAACTAAAATGTCCCGCCAGCGGCAGCAAACTTTTGCCTGATGAAAGAGAGCAATGCGCAAAGAAAGCTTTGCGCGGACCCTCACCCACACGCCTTATAACGATGCCGGCCATAATTAGCTCTGCTCTACCAAATATTCGTCAAGATAGCTCAAGCGATCCTGTCCCCAGAAAATCTGGTCACCAACCACATATGTCGGTGCACCAAAAACACCCTTTTTAATGGCCTCTTCTGTGTTCCTCTCAAAAGTTACAGCACCACTAAGTAACCCACTTTTTACTAGATCTGGATCAAAACCGTTTTCTGTAAGACAAGTACGCAAAACTATATCCTCCGCTACGTCCTTTTCTTCCGCCCAGCAAGCACGAAGAAAAGATTGGCACAACCCAGCAACATCGCCACCCCCAGAATTTTGTGCGTTAATTACAGAATAACAGCTTGGTACTGGATTTGACGGAAAAAATGCAGGCATCAAATTAATCGGTAATCCCTTGGCTTTAGCCACACGTGTTAATTCTTGCATGCGGTAGGCCTGGCGTGCAGGATGACGATCCGCAGGTACAATACCACCAGTGGCTGCAAAGATTTGTAAAAGGTTAACGGGCTTATATGCAATTGTTGCTCCATGCTTCTCAGCAATCTGTTCGAGTTCATCCCCAGCCAAATAGCAAAACGGGGAAAGCGTGATCATGTAATAATCAATATGAGCCATTTGGTGGTATCCTTTATTAAGTTAACACAAGATTAACCTGCCAAAGTACCTATGCAAACCCTAGTGGAATTGCTAAAGCCTCAGCGAAGAAAACTGTTACAATCTGCTACACAACAGTTGGAACACTGCTTGGGAGCACTGCCATGAATTCCGTCGTCGAACCAAAACTTATTGCGGGCAATTCTAACCAGCCTTTGTCGACTGCAATTTCACGACGTATGTCCGTACATCGTGGCAAGGCGGTAAAGCCTGTAGATGCGCGGATAGAACGATTTAATGATCAGGAAATATTTGTTGAGGTTTATGAAAACGTGCGTGGCGAGGATATGTTCATCATCCAATCCACATCAAATCCAGCAAACGATAATCTTATGGAATTGTTAATTATGTCTGATGCGCTACGTCG